>CABIKN020000011.1 GCA_902200405.1 Candidatus Roizmanbacteria bacterium
CTGAACTATTTGATAATCCAGAACTTACATTGTTTGTAGATAAAGGAAAAAATCCTGATGATTTTAACCCTGTCATTGAGTTTTTAAATATATTCATAAATTTGGGTAAAGGCGTCAGCTTATCATCTATTAATCAACCTTCTTCGTCTGACAATTCCACCTCTACTTCTTCTAATACTCCCGCAAAAGTCGGCTTCACCTATTTTGCTCAGTGCGGTGACCAAGGAAACCTCTCGCTCCCAAATGGTTGTGATCTGTGTAGTGCCGGCTGTGGGCCAACAACTGTTTCCATGATTGCCACAAGTTATTTGGGAGGTGGATATGATCCAAAAACCATAGTCAATCAATATCAATCCAAAAACTACCTGCTTGGGTGTGATGGATCCCGTTATTCTGATGCCAAGCAAGTATTGCAAGGTTTAGGGCTTAAAACAACCGACTATCTTGTTTTTAATGAAGAAAAGTCAGATACGGTCGTTCCTCAGCTGAGGAAATATTTGAGCGCCGGTTGGACTTTTTTTACTTTAGCCAGTTTTTGTGAAAAAGGTTGTGGTCATTTTTTCTGGATTACCGATATTGATGCTCAGGGAAATATCTTTGCTTACGATCCCGCCTACGGTCGATATCAAATCCCCTATAATGAAAATACCCGTTATCCATACCCGTTATACAGGCTGGCATTTGGGGTAAAGAGGTAATGATACGAATAAGAAAAAATCAATGCTAATGATGCGAATATACGAATAACACAAATAAAAACGAGATTAGCATATTTGTAACATTCGTATGAATTGTTTTATTCGTATCATATAATCAAATTATGGATTCACAAAATATCAAAGTTTATCTGGCCATTTCCGGAGCTCTGATCGTTCTTTTTATTTTAGTTTTAATAATTCCCTTTTCTAAAAAAACTACTAACAACAATCTACAACCTACGACCTCTGTTCCCTTCCCCACCTCCGTCCAAACTGGTTCTTCCCCCCTAATCCCTAACAGTCTAACCCCTAATCCCTATTCTGTCCCCGCTGACTTTACCGGAGTTTCTGAAGAAGAACTGCCACCGGAAGTACTGGATGCTTCTTTGCAAAAAAAAGACCTGCGCCAAAAGGCTCCCCTTGACCTTACCACTTTTGTAATTGATTTTGACTACTCTGAAGACAAATTCGTCGTCACTCTCAAAGATCCAAAAGACCAAGCCCGAACAGAATTTGAGAGTTGGAGAACCAGCAACTACCCAGGACTAGGTGTGGAACAATTTTTGATTAGATGATACGAATAGAGAGCATAATGCTAATGATGCGAATTTGCGAATCTTAAAATGAAAAGCAATATCATTTATCCCGACCTTTCTTATAAAATTAACGGCATTCTATTTAAAGTTCATAATGAGTTAGGAAAATATTGTAACGAAAAACAATATTGTGACTCAATTGAAGAACATCTAAAAGAATTAAAACTGGATTACGAACGAGAAAAGATTTTACCGATATCTTTTGAAGGTGAAAATAAAGGTAGGAATAAGGTAGATTTTTTAATTGAAAATACCATTATCCTAGAAATAAAAGCCAAAAGATTTACTTCACGAGAAGATTATTACCAAGCAAGAAGATACTTGAATGCTTTAAACAAAAAAATGTGTTTATTAGTCAATTTTCACAGCGAATATATAAAACCAAAACGTATTCTCAACTCTCAAGCCTCCGAATGATCCTATTCGTATATTCGTATCATTCGTATGATTGCCTTATTCGTATAATAATACTTGTTTTATCCGCATCATTTATATTACAATCAAATTATGTTCCTATTTTTCAAACCCTACCTAAACTTTGCGAAGAAGGCCTTTCTCGTCATCGCCGTCTACTTTATTGTCATCTCTCTTTTCTCCCATTTTATCAATAAAGACAAGGTTTCTCTGTCATCTAATCAAACCGACCCAATCAAACAAAACCGTGCCGAGATCTACAAAGTCATCAACGATAAAGAACTTAATAAAACAAAAGAAGGAAAACTGACGATCGCTTTCTATAAAATGTCCATGTGCTCTATGATCGGTGAAGCCTGTACAAATAATCCAGAAGATGGAGAAAAAAATTTTGACAAGAGTACCTTTGGCTTTCTTACAAAAATAGTTATTTTTCCATTTACAAATATGCCCGCATCCGGTGTAGGGTGGGTTTATTCAGGATTACAAAATGTTGGCTTTGTTCCAAAAACAATGGCGGCTGAGGGGATTGGATTTTCTGCTATAAAGCCGTATGCTGGTCTTTGGAAAATCTTTCGTGATCTTGCCTATATGGTTCTTGTTATCATATTAATTGCTATCGGTTTTATGATTATGTTTCGCGCTAAAATAAATCCTCAAACAGTTATTTCTGTTGAAAATGCTCTTCCTAAAATAGTTATAGCATTAATTTTAATTACTTTTTCGTTTGCCATAGCCGGATTTCTTATTGATTTAATGTATGTTGTGATAATTATAATTATATCGGTGCTTAGTGGTAATAATAACAATTATAATTCCACACAATTTCAAAACGAATATATTGGAGCCGGAGCTGGACATTTGTTTGGAGACGTGGCCGGTAGCCATCAATGGATTAGTTCTAACGGAATTGTATCTTCAATGTCAAATGCTATTCTAGGTTTATTCCCTTGGTACATCTCTCTTGGTATGAAGTGGATTGTTGGTTTAGTTTTTGGATCTTGGATCTATGGTTCCTTTATCGGCCAAAATATTGTTAAGCCAGTTACAGGAGCTCTTGATACTGCAACTATAGCAACTTTTGGATGGGGAAATCTTATAAGCGCAATATTTCACCCATTAACAAGTGGAATTACGTTAACTGCACTTATTGCTTTTGGTATGACCGTCGTTTTTAATTTTATAGTGTCATTTTTATTTGTTGCATCTCTATTATTTCTTGTTTTTAGAATTTTTGCTTTACTTTTTGCTTCTTATTTAAAATTATTATTACTTGTGATAGTTGGTCCGTTTTTACTGATATTCGAAGCTATTCCAGGAAAGAATGTTTTTGCTTGGTGGATAAAAAATATTATTGGTAATTTACTTGCTTTCCCAATCACAATTGCTGTATTTATACTTGGTTATATTATTATGAATGGCACAACACCTAGTGGATATAGCGATCTAACATTACCTTATTTAAATGGCATTATGCCTAATGCTTTCAGAATGTTAGTTGGAATCGGTCTTATGATGCAAATTCCCGATTTAGTTAAGATCGTTAAAGAAGCTCTTGGAATCAAAGATCTACCTGTAAATATTGGGCTCGGAACATTCTTTGCTGGAGCTACAGCTGCCGGGGGTGGAGCCGTTGGAGCACTTGGTCAATTTGGGAGTATTAGTCTTGGATTAAGTGCTTTTACTGGTAAAAGTATCGGTGAAATGGTGGGTCTTGTAAAACCACGTCCAGGAGGAGCAAATACTGGTGAACCAGTTGATCTATCCAAAACTCACAAAATCGACCTTGGTAGTTAACCAAATCCTGGTATTTTAAGAATATTAACTCCAATTAATTTTAATATAAATACTGAAAAGATTATTAACATCAACCCCATAATACACGAGGTTATCATCTCTTGAGCTTTCTTTAGTTTTTCCGGATTACCTTGCGATGACTGCATCATAAAGGCCGCATAGATTATACAAAGTAATGAAAACCCTCCAGCCAGTCCAATACCGAGACCAAAGACCGTTTGGCCAACAAATTCATTAATGCTCCCCTGAACACAACCAATCCCTGTCCACACTCCTCCTCCAATAACGCAGGAGTTGCAGTTGGTTTTATCACCTGACCGTGTTTGATTTGTACAAAATTTTTTCAGAGATTCAATTGGCCCAGAAGTTGGATTTCCTGAAATCATACAACGACAGTTTACATCCGATGGATCCGTTGTTGAAGCTGTTCCGACTTCACAGGGTATCAACATTTTATTATTAAAATCTGCAACGGGACCTATATATTTTTGTGTCATTTTCTGTATAGCTCCAAATGCTAAATCTGTTACGACTCTCCAAGGCGAACCAAAGTCAGGAGCAATATCTTCAATGCTCGTTGGTAATTGAAGTTTAAAGGGGGCACAACATTTATTCATAGATATATCTCCAGCAATTCCACAATTAACACCTCTCACTGGGATAGAATATTGTTGTGCATTAGCATTAAGAGGAAAAAATAAAAATGCGCTGAGGAGAATAAATAAAGTTAAAAATATTTTCTTCATAGATATAGTTTCATAATACCAAAAATATTTATTTCGTGTGAGATTTTGTGTGAGTTTCATCATCTATCCACAGCGTATCACCATCAGAAACATCAGGGTCAGACCCTCGACGAGGGTCTGACCCTACCGAACTCTCTACAAGGCTCCGGTACGATTTCACGTTTCCAAAGTTCAACAGAATTATGTCCTTATTCAACCATTTCACTTGATGATTTCCAACATACGCAGGATAACTACTCCAAGGATAAGATTCTAATGGTTGATCCTCTACCAGTAGTTCAATTGGGTTTCGATGAATATATAAACTTAAGTCAATTAATCGCTCTTCCCCAAAAATGCAGACCGCTTTATATCTCCCCTGGAATAAAGTTCCAACCCGTTTATATTTTTTATTAAAATACATTGTGTACTTTATAATCAAACAACGCATAAAATTTTCTAAATCTTTAACCCCCACTTGTTGTACTTCGAGATGAAAATGATTTGGCATAAGAACATAGCAAATAAGCTTAATCTTATTAAAAAAGTTTTTCAGTTCGTTTAATCGATATATTTTTGAATTTTTCTCCTCATAATCTAAATTATCGTTTTTATTAGCACTTTCAACATTTTCCTCTACCGGCGAAAGATATAGTTTCAAATAAGAAAGAAAAACAAGATAATCCTGCTCGTCCAAATATATATTTCGTTTTTCTACACCACGATTGTAGACGTGATAAAATCCATCCGCTATATAAGTTTTTACAGAGTTTTTTGCCGGCATATTTAGGGTCGGACCCTCGTCGAGGGTCCGACCCTATTGAATAACACCACAAGAAACCTGTCAACCGCTTATAACCTACAAAAGTGAGCTCTTGAATTGTTGTAACAATATAACTTTGTCGATATACATATCTTATCCACGACCGTGGCATAGATATTTTTTCTGTGTTAGAATCCTTTAATTTGTAAAAATTAATATCCTATGCTATAATTGTCCTCATATAGCTGGTATAAACAGTCTAAAAGGTTTAAGAAACATAAATTTATCTTCTGTTAAAGAAACTGCTAAAAGAACAGCTGCCATGACACTTTTATTATCAACTATGGCTTGTTCATTGAATGATATACCACCAGTAGCATTGTGTCTCATTGTTCCTGGAGTTCTCATTGCTCCTTTTATTATTTCGGTGATTATACAAAACTTCAGTGAAGGAACTGGAGGAGGTGGAGGAGGCTATACTGGTGATAGTAAAGACGGAAAACCTTGGTACTAACAGCTGTTCTATTTCGATAAGAGAAATGACTTACAAAAAATTTTTTATCATCAAAATATATGATAAACTTTTATGAAATTATTCGAATATAGATCAACTGCTTTGAATTTATTACTTCTTCTTCCCATTCGCCTCGTCCATCGCGTCTTTAATATACTTCCACAATAAGAATGCCAGTGCCAACGGCAAGAACTGATTAACCATATCAAAAGTTATAGCCTTCCAATCTGCTCCATGATTTTTTCTTAGTCTGTCCCCATTAAATTCAAAGTCAATATGTCTTTTTTTACCAAATCTAATTGGTTTTTTCAAAAAAGGTAATTTAATCCATCTGTCCTCAAGTTGACCGCCAATATATTTTCCATCTTTTTTGCCTCTTTCAGTTTTATTCAAATCATAAGCATTTAGTGGTAATATACGGTATGATTCAAGAGCAACACAAAACCTATCAATATCTCGTGAATCCCATTGCCAGACAGCAGTCGATCTTCCAGCATACTTTGCAGCTATTGAATTTAG
The DNA here is from genome assembly GCA_902200405.1 of Candidatus Roizmanbacteria bacterium. Classification (GTDB taxonomy): domain Bacteria; phylum Patescibacteriota; class Microgenomatia; order UBA1406; family GWC2-37-13; genus GWC2-37-13. The sequence continues at coordinate 6,027 of CABIKN020000011.1, forward strand.
TTTACCTAATCTAAATAGCCCAAAGAATGGTTTGGCCATTCCATCTATTTTAAAATAATTAATGACCGTACCGGCTATTTTATAGGCAAATTCTTGAGCCCCCTCACTTCCATGGACATCATTGATTGCCTTCTTAGCCGTCCTCAAATATTCAATAATTGGAGTAAAATCATGTTTACCACTAACAGCTATCTCACTTAAGACATCAGGCATTTTCAACATCCACTGAGTGACTGATTGCTCGATTGAACCGGTATCTTTAATGGCTCGGGCAATCATCCTTGGTCCGGTTCCTCGATATGGAATTAATGATATATCCGTATCTTCAAGACCAAAGGTAAAAGTATAGTTATCTATCTTTTCCGTTCCTCCACCTTCTACCCGATCTAAAAATTTATCTTTACCCAAATCCGTTCTTATATATCTCCAAAGTGCAACCACATCGTCAATTTCTTTAGAAGATTTGAATTCATCTTTTCCATTACTTTTTTTTGCTAGTAGCTCTCTAATTATATCCTCATTAAGTCTCGATACAAAACTCTCATCAATTTGATTTAATTTCCAATTTTTATCAAAAGAAATTTGTTCTCTTATTTTCTCGCTTATTTTCCGACGGAGTAACATTTCTGTCATGCTCAAATCTTTCATGGTTAAATCAAATTTGGTTCTATCCCATCCTTTTTCTTTTTCGAATTCCTTAAAAGTTTTTTCCCACCGACTGACTCCATCTTCTGTGAATCTATTCCTATCAATTCTCAAAAATTTTGAGGGCATTCTCGCGGCCACATAATAAGCCTTAGTATTTTTCATAAATAATTTAGAAGTTTCATATGTTACCTGTTCTTCCCATGAACCTATACCAATTGATGCACTTCCATTATTTTTTTTTATATTTTTTAAGACCTCATTTTCTCCGTCTACCCTAAGTTTGCTTAGATAATTATCAAGGTCAGATTCCTGAAATTTGTCCGGATTATCAGAAAAATATTTTCTAAAAATATATCTAAAGAGTTCCTTTTTTTCTTTAGCTTGAACAGGATTTGTACTTTCCGTCGCTTTAAGAAGTGTTTTCCCCATTAAATCAGTATCGATAAAATTTGCTACCGCTTCATATCCAATTGCCTCCATCGCTTTAAAAGTCTCAGGGGCATTTATAGTATTATCTTTATCCCAGACATAATGTCCGTCTAAGCTATACTGCATTCTCCAACCTTTTCTTTTGTTAGGTCCTCCAACGTTATTAATATCCATCATGGCATCGGCAAAAAGCTCAGGTAATTTTTCTTTTCCTGTACCACGTCCTTTTCCGGCTATAAAACTATCCATATATTTAGCCATATTACCCCAAGCTTTCGAATGATCCCACATTCCTGGTTGACCCTCAACTGGCATAAAATACATCATGTTCCAGTTATGCTCACCTTGCCACCTTAAAGCATTGTGAAGAGGATTAAAAACATTAAGAGAGGCGGCATCATTAGTTGAGTATGAGGCAACCATACCATTACCTTCAGAATCTACTGGATCGGCATAAGCCGATTTCTCCGATTCTGTTAAAAATACTCCCCTGCTAATACCTACCGCAGCATTAACGATGTTTGTTATTCTTGTTTCAGGCAACTCGGGGTAAAAGTCCATTAGTTGTTTAATAATTTCACCCTCCAATTTACTGTTAACCCTTTCTAGTTGGTTTTGAAATTGATCAGGTCGATGGCGCCAGTCAAGGGACGCAAAATCTTCTTCAAGCATTTTTTCATAAAGTTGATAGGCTTGCATTATTTGTTGACCATCAGGGAGCATTAGGATTTCATCAATATCTGTCCCCTTAAGAGACTCAGCAAAACCTCCTAGTTGATTATAAAAGCCTTTTTCTCCGGCTGGATGTCCGTACATTGCCCGGGAATTATGAAAGTATTCGGCTTTATGAATTGTGTGATCGATTGTCATCCCAACATATTTGATGAAATCACTTGTTTTTATTTTTTCACCATATGGTATAGGTTTGAGACGTGGATAAGTTTTACCATCACGCTCTTCAATATGTTTTTCTTGGCTTTCTGCATGACGATATAGATTAAGTTTTTCTAATCTTTGATACAAAGGATCGCTCTCATTTTTTTCTAACTGGCCTACTTTAGTCATCAAGGCATTAAGAGCTGCCTGGATTCTAAGCTGAATTGCATTCGGCCCGTAAAAAGGGTCGCTTTGCATGATTTCTTCATAAAATTTGTGAGGAGATTTTGATTGTAGCTCCAAAAATAATTGGTTAATTACGTCAGAGACTTTCCAGTTCATTTTTTCTGAAACCATCTCACCCCAGTGTTTTTCAACTTGTTTTTCCAGGCTATCCCCTGGCTCAAAGTCCTTATGATTTGTTTCATAATAATGTTGAATATGCTCTTTGATTTTATTTTTTTCCTCCAACACTTTTGTAGGATCTTTTTTCCCATCAGGTGTTCTATTACTTAAATCCTCTAAATATTCAATGAACGCGGTTGGGGAATAAAAAGTTTGAATTAGTTTCATTTGATCTTGAGTAAACCGGCCTAAATAGTAGCTTTCAGCGTGTTGAAAGCCTGACTCTATCATTTCTGATTGTATTTCTTGATTTTCTGAATATCTATTTTCTCGTTGATTTTGTGAACCGCTATTATTTTCCGCTGTTGAGCCTAATATCTTTTGTCTTAGATTTTCTGCAGTTGTGTTATAAGTTTCAGGGTTATCAGCAACGGTTTTATATATGAGATTAGCTATGTTAGGGTCTATTTGTAGTAGGTTTTTAATTCCTTCTTCGGTTGCGCTTGACTGCTCCTTCGGCTGTGAAAAAACAACTCCATCAAGCAATTGTTTTCCAAGAAATCGCTCAACCGCTAAAATTGATTTGTCAGAAATCTCACCGCTTTTAATCTGTTCAACTATCTTATCGACTATAAGTTGAGATTGCTTATTTCCTACGTTAACCTCTTTATTTCCTAATTCTTTAACCTCGAGAAACAATCTTTTGGCATTATTAGCTTTTTCCTTAATGTCTTCTGGTTTATCTGCTTGTCCTGGTTCTGTGCTTGATGTTGTGTGTTGACTAATTTCCTCTCTCAGTCTATCACTTGCCTCCTTGGCAAGCTGGGCTCTAGCCCTAGCTCTCTCACCATCATCTTGGATATTGGCAAGATCGGCAAATCTACTTTCATAACTTCTCTGAATTTCTCTAATTTGGACAATAGCTCTATCAGCAGCTTCTTGAGCTTGTTGTTCCATACTTTTTCCTTGAGGATTTTGTTCAGGCGTACTATTTGGACCCATATTAAAAATATATCAATTAAAGGCAAGCTAAACAAGGAGAAAACCAAATTTACTTCTTCACTTCTATCACTAGTTGCCTATCCCTACCTTCACCAACTGAAGTTGTTGATAGATCAGGGTAATTAGCAGTGATAAATTCATGAATCAACTTTCTCTCAAAAGATGAAAGTGAGCGAATATATCCAGCTGTTCCGGTTGATTTAGTCTGGTCAGCATATTCACGGGCCATTGTTTCTAGTCGTTCTTTTTGTTTTTCCCTAAAGTCGTTAACATTGACCAAGATCTCAACTCTCTCGTTAAATTTTTTGTAAAGGACTACTTCTAATATTTTTTGTATAGCTCGGATCGTTTCTCCATGGCGACCAATTACAGTTGAAACTTCTTCATCGGTCTTAATAATCACTTGAAAAACTCCACCGTCGTCGGCAACTTCTACTTCAAATTTAGTAATCATCTTCCCTAAAAGTTCTTCTGTTTCAGTTTTGATCGTTGTTATTTTATCCATAAGAATTTATTTAATTTTTAATTTTCCATTCACTTTTTTGTACTGCATTATACCCATTATCGAAAAAATATTCCAATATAAAGCTAGACCTATTGGCAAAGTATATGAGAACCAACCAATCATAACTGGAAACATATATTTCATTTGTGTATTCATAGCTTTTTGAAAGTCGCCTTGAGATTCAATTTTCTTACCTTTATCATCGAATTTTACTACTTCTTTACCTGTTGTCTGGGGCATTGAAACCTTAGCTTGAAAATATTGCAAAAGTCCTGTAATCAATGGAATTAATAGGTAGTACCAATCTCCCGCTTGTTTTGGTGTTTTGACCAAATCTAATCCAAAAAACCAAGAATTAATTGAGTCAATTTTGAGAGCTGAAAAATATAGAACTTTATTTATTGAATCAATTGTTTTCTCTGCTTGTCCATTCAATAAAAATAAATTCAAAGTATTGTATAAGGCAATAAAGACAGGTAGTTGAATAATCATTACTAGACAACCTGAAGTTGGATTAATTCCATGTTGTTGATAAAGTTTTAACTGTTCTGCTTGTAGCTGTTTTTTGTCATTTTTATGTTTTGAATTTAGGTTATCTAGATGAGGTTTCAGTTCCTGCATTTTCTTGGCTGTCTCTATCTGTTTTTGAAAAAAAGGTTGAAAAAGCATTCTAACAGCGACTGTCAAAGCAATAATCGCAAACCCAAAAGCACCAGGAAGCTTAATAAATAAAAACAGTTTATAAAAAACAACTAGCAAATTTAAAATTGGGTGGGCAAAAAATGGATCAAAAATATATTTAACAAAAAATTCCATAAATTATCCTAATTAAAAATTAAAATTAATATTCATTTTATACTGCAAGCTTCGCTCTTCCCTTTCCTCTTCTTCTTTTCAGTACTTTTCTTCCGTCGTGAGTTGCCATCCTTTTCAAAAATCCGTGAACTTTTTTTCTTTTTGCCTTTTTTGGCTGATAGGTACGCTTCATAATAATTTAGAATTTATAATTCAGAATTTAAAATTGATTTTTCTTTACCCATAAATACTTTCCACACCGTCTCGGTGACGAATGGAATGAACGGGTGAAGCATTTTTAGATTCTCTAAATAGACTTCTTTCAATCCTCCAAGAGCTTCTATATTACCATTAATTACTTCATCTTTCAATTGCTCTATATAATAATCGGCAAATCTATGCCAAATAAATTCGTAAACCAGCCCCAAAGCCTGGGAAAACTGATAAGAATTCATGTATTTTAAATATTGTTTTTTCTCTTTTTTATATTCTTTTTCCAATTCTTTTAATACTTTTGAATTTTGAATTGTACTTTTGACTTTTGACTTTTGACTTTTGACTTGGTTGTTCATCTCAATGAATCTGCCCATATTCCAAATTTTATTAACAAAATTTCTCATTCCAACAACTTTCTGTTCGGACAAAGCAACGTCCCCACCCTCTTTCGTTCCAAAAATAAGTGCAGATCTAAGGGCATCGGCTCCATATTTATCGATCATTAGAATTGGGTCGATGACGTTCCCCTTAGATTTACTCATTTTTTGACCATTTCTATCTCGCACCATTCCGTGAAGAAAGACCGTCTCAAACGGTTTTTTCCCGGTCGCAAATACTCCGACCATTATCATCCGAGCGACCCACCAAGGAAGAATATCATATCCCGTCTCCATCACCGACGTTGGATAAAAATAATCAAATAAAGAGGGGTTTACCCTGAGCGTAGCGAAGGGCCATTGAGCTGATGAAAACCAGGTGTCAAATGTATCAGTATCTTGTTGAAAATCACAATCACCGCATATTTGACATTTAACTGGTTTATCTGTCGAGATGAACCAGTCATCTTTAGTTTTACAATGGTAAGCAGGGATTCTGATTCCCCAAACAATCTGGCGAGAAATATTCCAGTCGCGAAAATTTTTAAGCCACCATAACAAAACTTTTTTAAATTTCTTCGGAACAATTTTTATTTCATCTTTATCAACTAGTTTTTGCGCTTTTTCTGCCAATGGCCTGACCTTGACAAACCACTGTTCTTTAGGCAAAGGCTCAAGGATGCGTCCACATTTGTAACAAGTCCCAACTCTGTGAGAATAATCCTCTTTTATTTTAACTATTAATCCCTTTGTCTGCATGTCATCAACTATTTTTTTTCTTGCTTCGTTGACATAAAGTCCCTGATATGGTCCTGCCAATTCGTTCAATTTTCCATCAAAGCCAATGACTTGCTTTAATTCAAGATTATGATGTTTCCCTGTTTCAAAATCAGTGAAATCATGGGCAGGGGTTACCTTGACCACACCTGTCCCAAATTTTGGATCGACTGAGTTTTCAGCAACAACTTTTAGTTTGAATTTTCCATTTAAACCTTCTACTTCGACTTCTTTTCCAATCCAGCCTTTATATCTTTTATCTTTCGGATTAACGGCAACAGCTGTATCTCCAAACTTCGTTTCCGGTCGAGTGGTCGCTAATGTAAATGGACCATATTTCATGTAATAAAGACTTGAGATTTTTTCTTTATGAACAACTTCTAGATCGGAAAATGACGTGCCGCAAAAAGTACAATAATTAACTAGTCTTTTTTCTCGATAGACCAAACCTTCATCTGATAATTTTTTAAAAGTTTTGTAAACAGCCTTGATAATATCTTCATCTATTGTGAATTTTTTTCTCGACCAATCAAGAGCAAAACCTAATCTCTTGAGCTGATTCTCCATATTTGATCGGTTATTCATTACAAATTCCATGATATTCTTGTAAAGAGTTTCTCTATTAAAATCAAATCGACTTTTTCCTTCTTTTTTTAAATGTTTTTCGTAAACAAATTGCGTTTCAAAACCGGCATGGTCTGCTCCGGGTAACCATAAAGTTTCAAATCCACTTAATTTTTTGTATCTAATCATAATATCTTCATAGGCGTACATCGCATGCCCTAGATGAAGATTGGCATTGGCATTTGGAGGAGGGAGGATAATGGAAAATGGTTTTTTATTTTTATTAACGGTAGCTTTGAATAGGTTTTTTTCTTCCCAACCTCGATAAATTTTTTCCTCAACTAATTGTGGGCTATACTTTGAATCCATAATATTATGCTCATTATTATATAATAATTTCCTATGAACTGGCTTTTGATTACATTCCAATGGTACTTAACTTTGCTGATCATTGGAATTGTTTTTACTCCCATAACCAAAAAAATATTTAAAAATTTTGGTTTTGATCTTGGCTATCCGTTCGCTAAAACTTTAGGAATTATCCTGATCAGTTATTTCGTTTTCGTTTTGGGAATTGTTAAGATTCTTCCCTTTAGCCGTCTTAACTTAATCTTTACTATTTGCTTGTTTGCATTGATCAACTTGTTTATATATTTTAAAAATAAAAAACTCCCTACCTCTCCTTCTAGGTTGCATATATATGTTGTAGAAGAATTTCTTTTTATTTTCAGCCTCTTTTTTTGGACTTTCATTCGTAGTCAGGAACCTTCAATTCATGGTTTAGAAAAATTTATGGACTTCGGATTCATAAATTCAATATTAAAAACTGAATTCTTTCCTCCTAAAGATATCTGGTATACACCTGAACCAATCAACTACTATTATTTTGGCCATCTATCAGGCGCCGTGCTGATAAAACTTAGTAATATAAAAGCTTCCATCGGCTACAATCTGATCCTTGCCACTATTTTTGCTCAAGGAGTCACTCAGGTATTTTCGCTCATCATAAATATCATCAAAAAGTATGATCAAAAAATAAATCAATTTAAGGCTGTTATTTTTGGTTTAATTGGTGCCTATTTGGTAAATCTTGGCGGAAATCTTCATACCTTGTATTTGTTTACAAAAGGCTATCCAAACGATAACCCCATTCCTTTTTGGAAAATATTATCTGGTTTTAATCCCACATCTTACTGGTATCCAAACGCTACTCGATTTATCCCCTTTACAATTCATGAGTTTCCATCATACTCGTACGTAGTTGCAGACCTCCACGGACACGTATTTGATATTCCATTTGTCTTGCTAACTTTAGCCTTACTTTTCATATTTTTTACTAATATATTAAATAATTCAAAAATACTTAATACTAAATACTTAATACTTAATACTATTTTCCTCGGTTTTATGACTGCCGTTCACTACATGACTAATGCCTTTGACGGTCCGATCTATATATTACTTACTTTATTTATTTTCCTTGTGATGTTTGGATTTTCTTATAAATTATTTTTAAATTTATTTGTTCTCATTTCTTCATTTGTTATTTTTTCCTTGCCATTTTCTTGGTTTTTCAAACCTTTTGTCTCCGGAATTGGTGTTAACTGTTCCCCAAAATTATTAACGGCTATCGGCAAGATCGGGCCATTTCTTTTTGAAGCTGGAAAATGTCAGATCTCCCCCTTTTGGATGCTTTTTGTACTTTGGGGTTTTTTCTGGATCTCGTTTGCAATATTTTTGATTATTAATCGTTATAAAAATAAGCAAAACATCCCACCTAACACCTATCACCTAACACTTAACAAATTTTTATTGATTCTTTTCTCCTTCAGCCTTTTCCTAACTATAATCCCCGAATTTTTTTACATCAAGGATATCTACCCTCAACATTTCCGGGCCAACACGATGTTTAAATTAGGTTATCAGGCTTTTAGTATGATGGGAATAGCTTCAATAGTTACTTTTTATCTGCTTAAAAATATAAAAAGATCCGTCATATACTATCTATTGTCTATTGTTTTCGTATTTTTTCTCTTTTTCCCTTCTATTTATCCATATTTTTCTGTGCCTTCATATTATGGCGCACTTAATCGCCCGGTACAATTGGACGGTCAAGTTTGGCTGACCAAAGATTTTCTTGAGGATAATGAAATAATTGACTATCTAAACAAAAATGAAAAGGGGCAGCCGGTCATCTTGGAGGCCCAAGGAGATTCCTATACTGACTATGAAAGGATATCTGCGTTCACTGGTCTTCCAACGGTCGCTGGTTGGTGGGTCCATGAATGGCTCTGGAGGGGAAGCTCTGATGTGGTTGGAAAAAGAATACCTGAAGTACAAAAAATGTATGAGGATAATATATATGATGAATTGGAAAATACTTATACTGTATTACCTGGTGATTATTTAATAAAAATTGCTGAAAAAATTAGATTTAATGACTGGAAAGATTTATATAAATTAAATAATAGTGATATTACCAATCCAAGCTTAATATATCCCAACCAAATATTAACCATTTCAAAGGATAAAAAAATAAATAATAATAAATTAAAAGAATTTAAAGATTTGGTTAATAAATACAAAATAAAATATGTGATAATCTCGCGATTGGAACGCCAAAAATACCCAAATTTGAATGAGAAAAAGTGGCTAAAAATTGGGAAATTAATTTTCAAGTCTTCTAATGGCTTTGGAGCTTTATACCAAGTAAATCAATAAACGCAAAACCCCGCTTTTAGCGGGGTTTATCCCGATGAAAATCGGGATTGACAAACCAAATCTTTTTTGCTAATGTATTAGCGAGCATTACTATACGTCGTTGCCTTAATATACGAGCGGTAGTGATGCTCTTTTTATTACAAATGATACAAAGTCACAGGTATTCTTAAATTCTTCTTCGATAATTTCTTGAATTGATCTGCAACAAACTCAATTAAATCATTCTTCTTTTGATATTTAGTTTTAAAGATAACTGATTTGCTCATATTCCTTACTATAAACAAAGTTAAATTGTTTGTCAAGACCTATAGATAGATAGACATAGTCTATAGGACAACTTATAGTATTAATACTTTTCATTAGCTTATTACAACAATATAATAAAAGTTATCCAAAGTCTGTGGATAACTATATTTATACTCTAAAACTACTTATCTAGTATAATATTCCTATGAATTTGTCTCTCCTTACCTACAATACCTTATTTAATAACGCCGTTAAAAAACTTGATGAGGTAATTAATATTTATCACCCTGATATTATTTGCCTACAGGAAGCTCTTACCGACGATAAAAGCATTCTAAAAATTGAGAAATTTGGCTATAAAGTAGCCGACTATTCTAATTCTTTTATGAAATTTAGCCAAATTTTTGGAGTAATCACTTTTTATAATCCCGCAACTATCACTTATAAAAATTCTTTTGAGCTTAATCTGGGAACAAATATTGGTGAATACTTCTTTTATATTCTTAGAATAATTCTTGGTTACAATCAGCCAAAAACGATTCTCAAAACTGATTTCGTCCATAAATTGACTAAAAAAAAGATTTCTGTATGTAATGTCCATCTTTATGTAATTGGAAGTAATGAGCTAAGAATCAAACATATAAACAAAGCCTTAAAATCAATTAATCTTTCCAAGAAAGATCCTCTAATCATCGTCGGTGATTTTAACTACTTTCCATATAGACGAAGGGGGCTGGAAAAAATGATGGCTAAGTATAACTTACGCGAGGCGACGGCCAATATCAGACAGACAATGAAGTTTACAAAGGACGGAAAATTCGAAAAATACAATTTATTTCAAAGATTAGCTCTACCTTTTATAAATAAATTTTTTGTCAAACAAATAAAAACCGATTATTCTTTTTATAGAGGTTTAAAATTAATAAAAACTGAAAGGATTGAAAGCCATTCTTCCGATCATTACCCGATTATTTCCACTTTCAAGGCCTAATCTTCAAGTAGTCTATTAAAAAGTTCTTTTATTTGATTAAAATAATGGTTAAAAAATTCTTCTTTTTTAATTTTAGGCTTCTTATCATATAACTGTCCTCCCATTTGGTATTCGAATATCTTCTTTTTAATTTCCTCATTAAGGAATAATCGACGCGTTGCAGCATTAAAAAATTTATAAAAATACTTCAATTGCCCTTCTTTCTTCATTCTTCTTAAAGAAAAGTATATTTTAGCCTCTTTTATAAATTTAGAGTTAACGCCCCATTCACTCGCTCTTTGTACTAATTCATGATCTTCTGAAATAAATAGTTTTTCATTAAATCCGGAAATTTTTTCAAAAAAATTTTTCTCAATAATAATGGATCCTCCTAACGAAAATCTTTTTGGTAAATTTTGTGATAATTCTACAAATATATTAGCTAAATCGAATAGTAACTTATATTGTTTATATTCCTTATCTGGCAAAAAATAGGGCAAAAACAATAATCCTTTTTTTTTAAAAATGTTTTTTTTTACTTTAGCTAAAAAAGCTGGGCTAATTCGTGTATCAGCATCAATAAATACTAAATAATTTCCTAAAGATTTGGAGGCCCCGTGATTCCTTTGAGTGGCCACATTGGTTAATTCTGTTTGATAAAACTTGATATTTAACTTCCTGTTAAATTTGTCTACGACTTTCTTAGTACCATCTTTTGAGAAACCATCATCTACTATCACTTCAAAATCTTTTTCTGACTGTTTTGATAGGTCATTAAGAAGTTTGGGAATAAATTTTTCTTCGTTCAAAGTTGGGATTACAACTGAAAAAAAGGGTTTCATAGAGCTTATATTATAACATTTGGTAAAATTAGGTATGAAAATATCTGTTGTCATACCAGTTTACAACGAAGAAAAACGAATTAAGGATTGTCTTGATTCTTTGATGAAACAGGAAGAAAAACCTGACGAGGTCATAGTGGTTGATAATAATAGTACAGATAGTACTGTGTCAATAATAAAAAAATATAAAGATATTAAGATTGTTTATGAAAAAAAACAAGGTATCACCCCAACTAGAAATAAGGGTTTTGATACTGCAAAATATGATATTATTGCTCGCTGTGATGCCGACAGTATTTTGCCTAATAATTGGGTAAAGAAAATTAAGGAAGTTTTCTCAAAAAATGAAAAAGTGGTTGGTTTTACCAATCCAATCGTTTTTTACGATCTGCCAGTTATCACTCAATCTTCATTACCTTCTGATGTTTTTTACTATTTTTCAAAAGCCATTATTGGAATTCCTACCTTAATAGGACCTTCTTTAGGTATAACAAAAAAAGCTTGGTTAAAAGTAAAAAAAGAACTTTGTTCTGATGATAAAAAAGTTCATGAAGATATAGATTTGGCAATTCATTTAAAGAAATATGGGGAAATCTTTTTTGAACCTAGCGTCATTGTACAGATATCTGGAAGAAGAATTAAATACAATCCCACCTCTTTTTTTATCGAATATCCCCTAAGATTAATTAAGATGCTTAAATCCCACCGTCATTTGCTCTGAGTTTTATTTTAGTATAAGGTCCGTCCTTTTAAGGTCGGACATTACTCAACGAGTCATATGTTGAAGTTCTTCTAGGGTAGTCACGTCTTCCGGTTTTTTATCATCTCTAAATTTTTCCAACCTGGGAAAACGCAAAGCTAAACCCGCCGTATGAGTTGGCGACTTAGTAATTTCATCGGCCTTAATCTCAACTACAATTGCAGGAGAAATCCACACATCACAATTCATAGCTTTATCAACAGAATAATTAATTGGCTTATCTTTGAGTTTTGATATTTGAGATTTGATTTTGAGAAATCTCCATTCTTCATCAGTTAATCCTGTTCCGATTTTTGCTACAGTCACAAACTTATCTTGCTTTTCATCTCTTACCCCAACTAGAAATGCTCCCATACCAAATCCTACCCTCTTTCCTTTTCCAAAATCATAACCCATTACCAAACAGTCTATCGTGTCATTGATCTTTGAAGAATAGCTTCTTTTATATTTAATCCAGTTCCATCCTCTGGCGCCGGGCTGATAGATCCCATTAATTTTTTTGGCAATTACCCCTTCTAACTTTTTAGCAACCGCCTGATCAAAAATTTTCTCGAGCCGTTCTTCTCTATCCACCTCTTCCTGATGATCAACCACAATTGTTTGTTTATTAATATCTTTATTCTTGGTAATAACGCTTTCTAGAGCTTTTCTTCGTTCAATAAACGGTTTTTTTATAAAATTTTTTCCGTTTAAATATAAAAGTTCGAAAGCAAAAAGTTTTAAAGGCACTTCGATCGCCTTTGCCCTAATATCATATTTTCGCTTACGCTGAACGGTCTCTTGAAAGGGAAGAAACTCACCGGTTTTTGGATTATAACCAATCGCCTCTCCCTCAATGATTAATTCGTCGGCTTTGACTTCCCTTTTTACTCCTTCAACAATATCAGGATACATGAAGGTAACATCCTCAAGACTACGGGAGAACAGCTTAACCTTTATAGGGTCAGACCCTCGACGAGGGTCTGACCCTAAATAATGCACCTGTAGTCTAAATCCATCAAACTTCGGCTCAACTAAACATCTACCTATTTGCTTAATTATTTCTTTTGCCGAAGACATTCGCTCTGCCTTCATCATAATAATTGGCGTAAATATTTTTGGTTCAATTTTTTTTAGACCATCTAATCCCTTTTCTTTTAAAGTTTTACCAATAAATCCTAAATCTGGACGAACATGATAGGCGGTTTCAATAGTTGGACGGAGGCTTTTATCCCCAGCCAACATCCAGGAGTAAGCATCCAAAACGGTCATATCAGAAAATCCCAAACGTATAATTCCGGTAGGGAGTCTAACTAAATAGCGTCCTGATAATGGGTCAAGTTGCCTAATCAGTTGGGAAAGAAGACTTATTTTGACATCCTGTGAACCATTTCCTGTAGCCGTCGCCAATCGGTAAAAAAAATCAAAAACCACTAACACTTCCATGTCTTTTTCTTCAAACGATGTATAAAGCTTTTTGAAACTTTCAACAGTCTGCCCCAAGTCCCCGCTCTTTTTAAACTCTTTTTCAAAATAACTGCGGTCAATATTGAGAGCGGACATGGCAGATTTAATGATGGTTCTCTCAGCCATGCCAAAATCAATTCCTTCATAGGCGGGGCCCACTCTTCCTTGAAGTAAATAAACAACTTTTGCGATCTCTTGAACATTTAACAACTTAAATAATTCCGCTAATATTCTTGTGATTTCCAAGCGGGAAGAATTTTTTTCAATTCTTTCAAAGAATAGTGCTAATTCTGAGAATTTCATAAGTTATTAAAGCTCGATACCTGTTTTTTAGTCCGCCACACCCCTATAGGGGCCCCTGGCGATTAACTAAAAAATAGGTATCTTCACTTTTAAAAATATAAGAAAAAGCGGGACGCTTAATTTTTTTCGACTTGGGAGTCCCCGAAAAGGGGAGGGTTCCCACGGAGAAATAAAATTTAGTGTCACGCTTTTTACACCAATACATAACGTGCGGACTTTGTTGATCCAATTTTTTTAAGTAAACCTTTCTTTATTAGATCCTGAAGATCACGCAATACCGTATCTTCAGACACGTCAGGAAAAACATCTCCAAAAGTTTGATTTTGAATATAACCTATCTCCTGTATATATTCAATCATCTTCATCTGCCGTTCAGTCAAAAAAATCTGTTGGCCACCAAATTTTTCTTTTAACTTAACGTCTTTTGATAATTTCAAAATTTTTTCTTTGACTTTTTCAAATTCAATTCCTGCCCCCAATGTAAAATAATCTAACCAACTGCTTAAATCCCCGCTTGACGCTTTTTGTAGATTCTGATAATAAGTAATGGCGTCTTTATCATAATACTCTTCAAGAGAAAAAAAACGGCGGATATCATATCCTCCCAAAAATAAAATTAAAGTCGCCAGTACCCTGGAAACCCGACCATTACCATCTAAAAATGGATGGATACGCACCAATTCATGATGGGCGATTCCCGCTTTCAAAACAGGGTGCAATTTATCCTTGTCATCACGATTTAACCAATAGATAAATTCCCTCATTAAAAATGGTACTTCAATTGGCGGTGGTGGCCGAAAAGTTATTTCATCGTTGGCGGAGTTTCTTATTATTACTTGTTTTGTTCTATACTCACCAATCTGTTCGCCAACTAAAATTTTGTCAACTATAATGCGATGAAGTTTTTTAATTATAAGCTCCGAAATTTTGTCAATTTTTTTGTTTGCTTCATCATCAATAAATTCTATTACTTTTCGGTAATTAATAATTTCCTGAATATCACGCGGTCGACCGATTACGTCCTTCCCCATAAGTATATCTTTAGCATCGTCTTTATGAAGAATATTACCCTCAAGATGAGTGCCGTGATAAACCGCTCTAATCAAAGCTTCTTCTTTAAACTGTTTTTCCCAAAGAGGTAGTAGTGGTGAATGTTTTATCACTTCTTCAGATGCCTCGATCTTAGAAATATTAGTTAATATTTTATTTGTTATAGTAAAAGTAGGGTTGAACATAGGATAATTATAACTTATAATTTCTTCATGGTCTATGCTTTGACTATCGATACCACCAGTTTTCCTGGCGCAAAGATTAATAATATTGGTCAAATTGTTAACTTAGCACTTCCACTAGCTATGACTGGAGCTGGGCTTATTTTTTTATTCGTGACTTTAAACGCAGCCTTCAATATCTTGAGAAATGGAGATAATCCAGACGCATTAAAAAAAGCGTACGCATCTATTATGTACGCTGTCATCGGCCTATTTATTGTAATTGCTAGTTACTTAGTTATTCAATTATTAGGAGTTATTTTACCCAAATGAAACTTCTAGCTGACAAAGCGATCGACGATCTGTTTGGCGGGATTTCTCCACCAGCCGCGATGAATGTGGGAGGTGCAGATCCGGTTCAAGGCCTTGGTAAACTTATCGGATTTGGTATTCAAATGTTTATCATGGTGGCCGGCATATTTCTACTTATCTACCTTCTTTGGGGTGCATTCGATTGGATCTCTTCCGGTGGAGAGAAAGAAAAAATTTCTAAAGCACAAAGTAAAATTACTAATGCTTTAATTGGAATAGTTTTGGTCTTTGTGGTTTTAACAGTCTTTAATCTCCTCGCCGGAAATATTTTAGGAATCATTGTCCCGATTGACGGAGGTGGATTTGAAATAAAATTACCAACATTGGGACAATAACCCCATATTTAACCTTGGGTCAAAAAAAACACCCCACCCGTCGGCGGGGTATTTTATTCTTACTCGATTACATTTACATCACATTACCACAATTACCTGTTTTATAAGCAGCATTTTGCCCTTTATCTGCTGTGTTTATATCAATTTTATTTTCTGCCAGGCAATTATCAATCCAATCAGGTCGATTCCCACTTTGTCTATAATCCCCGCTATAGACCAAACATGTCCTATTACCATTAGTCGTCGCTATTTTTACGTCGCCTTTAATTTCATCTCTGAGATCTCCACACGCATTTTTCAATATCTTATTTCTGTCTCCAATAAGATTACCCTTTCTCGGTGAACAAGCAATCGAATCGGCGTTTACATCTACTTTACACCTACCTTGGCTCGAAACCACTCCCGTGTAATAAGTACAACTCCCATTGCTAAAATTATCAGCAATTCTATTTTTTGATCTTTGACACCCTAATTTAGTTGCGTTACCCGAAAACTCATTAGGTTGTCTCTGTGATATACAACATCTAAATTCTTGTACGTTGTAGTCTGTGAATTCTTTGTATGTGTCTTTACCTGCATTCAAAATACCACAAGTTCCTCTTGTTTTTTTAATAATTATACCTTTTACTCCTTGAGCGTTTCTACATGCTCCCGCGGCTTCTGAGTCACTTGTCAATCTGTTGTTATTAACATAATTCATTATGTAAAAACCACCAACAACAGCGGCAACCAAGAGAACTAAATAAGTTAACGTTTTTGGGAAACAAATTTTGTCGTCTTTCATATTTCACCTCCTTTTTATTAGACTTTTAATAATTTCTAACTTGAGGAATTTTCCTCATTAGTTTTAATCATAAAGGAAAAGGTTCACGTTTGTCAAATCAAAGTCTTGTACAATACAAGATGAGCCCGAAAGCAGGTACGGTTTCAAATACA
>CABIKN020000012.1 GCA_902200405.1 Candidatus Roizmanbacteria bacterium
ATCTAAAAAGGGTGAAAAAATCGTTACCTTGGATGAAAAAGAAGTTACTCTGCCGGGAGGAGATATCGTCATGGAGGATGGATCAGGTCGACTAATTGATCTTTGCGGAATAATGGGCGGTCTAAATTCTGCTATCAGTGATATGACAAAAAACGTGGTTCTATTTGTCCAGACCTATGACAAGGTACGAATTCGGAAAACTACCATGACAACTGGAGTCAGAACAATTGCATCAACTTTTTTTGAGAAAGGTCTTGATCCCGAAAGAGTCGAGCCAACCTTAGTTTACGGAGTTGAATTATTAGAAAAATACGCGCAAGGAAAAGTAGGATCAAAATTGTATGATATTTATCCGAAAAAGCATGAAGAAAAGTTATTGGTTATGGGTTATGAGCTAATTGGAAAGAAAATCGGTGTTGAAATACCAAGGAAAACAATAGATTCGATTTTGACAAATTTGGGATTTGGTGTTTCTGACGCGTCGAAACAGGGTCTGACCCTCCGGGAGGGTCAGACCCTACAAATAACCGTTCCGTCATTCCGCACCAACGATATCAACATTCCAGAAGACATCATTGAAGAGGTGGCACGTGTATACGGATACCATAATATTCCGTCAGTCCTTCAGACGGCGACGTATGTCAGTCAACCAAAGGATATGGAAGACCTATTTGTCTTTCAAAATAGAATTAAAATATTTCTAAAACATTTGGGTTTAAACGAAGTTATAAATTACTCGATGATTTCTAAAAAAATGATTGAAGAGTCCTGTTTGAAAATTGAAGATCATTTGAGATTGTCCAACAGCATTTCCGAAGATATCGAGTACCTAAGAATTAGCTTATTACCATCGCTTAAAAAAAATATTAAAGAAAATTCTGGTAAAAAGGATGTTTTAAAATTATTTGAACTGGCCAAGGTTTATCTAAAAAGGGTCAGTCCTGTTAAGGACAGTCCTTATAAGGACGGACCTTATGAGGAGAGTCCTTGTGAAGAAGTTTATCGCCTAGCCATTGCCACAAATACAAATTATTCAGATTTGAAAGGCATAATTGAGGCGGTTTACAAAGAATTAAATATTGATGTAGGGAATAAAAATTTTTATTCCGTACCAGATATAATAGAAAATAACGGGATTTTTATGGTTGAACTCGATTTTCAATCTTTAATTAACAACTGTCAGTTAGTGCCAAAATATAAGCCACTTCACCCATACGCAATTATCAAATTAGATAAAACTTTCGAAATTCAGCCTCATACAACCTACGCGGTTGTACGGCAAAAGGCCTTTCAGTCGAAACTATTGCAAAAAATTGAAGTCGTTTCAGTTTTTGAAAATAAATTTAGTCTTCGTTTTTATTATTCCTCGCCAGATCGAAACATTACCGAAGAAGAGGCGAAAAAGGAACTAAATAGGGTCAGACCCTAAAGGGACTGACCCTATGGTGACGGCGTGACATAATCCCATGGTTTGTTGACTCCAAATTTGATTGTTGATTCACCTTGCTTGTCTTTTTCATTAGTCCCGATTATCTGGAGCTCATAAACCCCGTCAGCTATTATTGAAATTGTTTCATCAATGTCACGTTTATCTTCATTCCAATCAAATCTTGTTTCACCGTTAATTTTAATTTTGACGTTCTTAATTTTCTCCAAAGATGCAATTTTAGCTTTTATATTTAAATTTCCTGAAGAAACTGTCGAGTGATCTCCTGGGTTTTTTACAGATACAATTACGGAGTCGGTAGCAGAATCAGACGTATCTGTTGGAGGTTTATATTTATTATCTCCTTGCTGTCCGGCCCAAGCATTGATCGCTTCCTGCCATCGATTTTTACCATCAGTTGACACGGGGTCACTTTCGGTGATAACTATAAAATCTTTCTCTTCGTAGTTGCCACTTTTAATTTCGATTTCGTTTGCAAGTTTGCCATTAGATTTTGATATTTTTATTTTTTTGTACCATGGAGAAATATCCTTAGGTTCTGTACCTTCAATATAATATTCTGATCGAGTTGGATAACCATCTTTCGGTAATCCACCCAAATACGAATCAACTATCAAAGCTTTGACTTTGTCCGGTTTATCCATAATTCCGTCATCGTATTTTTTCAATAGTTCACGCATAATCCTGTACCAAATAGGTGAAGCTCCGGTTGCACCAGAAGCAATTTTTGGATTCATTTTACTATTGTCATTGTTACCCACCCAAACGCCTACTGTAATTGATTTAGTGTAACCAACTGTCCAGTTATCCCGTTTATCATCAGTTGTTCCGGTTTTGACGGCCACAGTTTTTCCGGGAACATTAAGATACGAATTTGGGCCAAACTCATCAATTCGAGCATTGTTATCAGACAAAATATGGGAAAGTAAAAATGAAATTTCCGGAGAAAAAACCTTTTTTTCTTGAATCCTAACTTTTTTAAAAATATTTTTCCCTCTAAAATCGCTAATATCTGTAATTGAGCTAACCTCATGTTTCAAACCGCCTGTTGCCAATACCGAATAAGCAGAAGTAAGATTGAGCAGGGTAGTTTCTCCTCCTCCTAATGTCAGAGACAACCCAAATCTCTTTAAATTTTCACTGTTTGGTGCAAAGGTTGGCATTCCAAGGTCATCTAATTTAGTTAAAAAGTCGCGAACACCCAGTACTGCCAAAGATTTAACTGCCGGGATGTTGATTGAGTTGCCTAGAGCAAATCTCAGTTGAACCGGACCTCTAAATTTACCATCATAGTTGATGGGAGAATAGTCTTCTGTACCTTGATCCGGAAAAGTTGTCTTGACATCCATAAAGATTGTTGAAGGGGTATAACCTTTTTCAAAAGCTAGACCGTAGGTAAACGGCTTTAGTGTACTTCCTGGCTGGCGTTGGCCCAGTTCGGCCACATTAAATTTTCCAAATTTTTCATCATTAAAATCATAGGAGCCAACCATGGCCAAAATCTCTCCCGTTTTTGAATCGAGAACTACAACAGCGGCATTAGTGGCGTTAAAATCCTTTAATTTAGCAATTTCTTCTTTGACGATTTTTTCGGCAGTTTGTTGAACTTCTAAAGATAAGCTAGTTTTTATTTTGACACCTTGATCAATGATCTTTGAACCATATTCGTTTTCAATCTGGTCTTTGACATAAAAAACAAAATGAGGGGCTTCAATTAAAATTTTGGGGGCGCTAAATTTTGTTGACTCCACTTTTTTTAAAGCAGAATTTTCTTGATCACGAGTCATATATCCATCTTCACGCATTCGGCGCAAAACACTTTTAGTCCGCGCTTTCCAAGCATCATTTTTTCCGATGAAAGGGGAATAACTACTGGGTGACTGAGGTAATCCGGCTAGAATTGCCGATTCTGTCAGACTAAGATCCTTTACTGACTTTCCAAAATAGGCTTTGGCGGCGGTTCCCACACCCCAATAAGTTCCACCGTAAGGGGCTTCGTTCAAATACATTAACAGTATTTCGTCTTTTTTATAACGTCTTTCAACTTCAAATGCAAGAATAATCTCTTGAACCTTTCGAGTAATTGTTTGTCTATTTGTAAGAAGTACGTTTTTAATTAACTGTTGAGTAATTGTTGAGCCACTTTGAAGTCCTCGACCTAAAAACATATTAAAAACAGCTCGAATCATACCGGTTTGGGAAAAGCCACCGTGTTTATAAAAATTTTTATCTTCAATTGCTATCGTCGCCTCTTTGAGAGTTTTTGGGATTTCTTCAAAGGCAACTGGAACGCGATTTTTATCTTTATACATATCATAAAGAACCTTGCCTTCACGATCCAAGAAAACTGTCGAGTAACCTGTTTGTTGCGAAAGCTTGGAAGGGGATGGGAGATCTTTTGCATACCAAGCAAAGAGTACAAATAAAAAAATGAATCCAAGAATTACAGCCCCAGTTAAAAAAAATAGAAATTTTGCTATTAATTTTTCTTTATCGTATTGAGATCGAAATCTCTGATGATGAGATAATCGCATGAATAAAGTATATCAAAAGTGGCAAAATAATTTTATCCAAGTATCTATTTTATACTGTTATGGGGGTGTCGGTTTCTTCGCTCTTCTAATCTCATAGAGCGATTTTCTTTTTCCACGCTCATATATTTCATAAGATCTAACATTAGTTCTATGCTCTAAAACAGATGAAAAAACTTCAAATTGTATACCATTTTTATCATCATCTTGTGCCGAAAGTGCATCCTTTCTACTTTTTAGCCATCTGCGTATACTAAAATTCTCAATCATATACGAGTTATTTTACTTCTTCTTCTTCTTTTCAATCGCAAATTGAGTGAATTGGATTGAGATGTCATTCACTATTTTTTTTAGCTTCTTAACAATCTGGAATGTCACTTTTGTAGGTTATAAAAGGTTGACAAACTTATATCACTCAAATACGCTTTTACTATGATCGTCGATTGAAGAATTTTTTTGAACTTGTTAATAGTTACTTCAATCGTTTAAACGATTGAAGTATGGCAAGAGTATCAAAGTTTAAATTGAGGGACGACGTTCTTGAAAAATTGTTCGGTATGTTTTTTGAAACTATTGGAAATCGAGATGACAAAAAGCAATTTACAAAGATAATCAATGGAGTCTTTTCACAAAATGAGAGAATTGTTTTTGCTAAAAGAATTGGTATCGTATATTTACTTCTAAAAAATATTGATTTACATAACATATGTATGGCTCTCAATGTTTCGACCGGGACAGTCGCAAAATTTAAACTGTTAATAGAAAACAATCATGAAGGATTGAATGAAGCATTTGAAGAAATTATTTTACGCGATAAAACTCGAGAAGCAATTGATGATTTTTTTAGTTTGATATTCAGACCAGGGAAATATGGAGTGAATTGGGAACTTGCTTGGGAAAGAAAAAGAGAAAGTGAAAGAAAAAAGCGATTTGGAATTTGATAGCACTTCAATCGTTTAAACGATTGAAAGCTTTACTTTGAGGTTTAAAATGAATTACAATTGCTATAAATCCATAAATCCATGAAAATTACTAAAAGACTTTTCTTTATACTTTTACTAATATTTGTCGTTTCACTGGTTTTTAATTTAATTTTTTTGTTAAAACAATATAGGTTTATTTCCTTGAAAAAAAATAATCGCATTGAAGCAACCGTAATTCGCGTTATTGATGGAGATACAGTCGATGTTTCGAATGGTGAAAGACTCCGATTTTACGAAATTGACGCGCCGGAATATCCAAAAGGCTGTTTGGGAGTCGACGCAAAAACCCGAATGGAAAATTTGGTTTTAAACAAAAAGGTTCAGTATGAAAAAATCGGTAAGGATAATTTTGGAAGAATCTTGGCGTACGTGTTTGATAGTAGACTTTTGGTTAATGAAGTGATGGTGGAAGAGGGTTTGGCCTATTTTATAAAAGGAAAAGTTCAAACACAAAATTCTTTATTGATAGAACAATCCCAAGACAAAGCAAAATTATCTGAAAGAGGAGTCTGGTCTAGTTTTTGTCAAACAAAAAAGGAAGGTTGTGATATCAAAGGTAATTACAGATCAGCTGACAATACGCGAATTTATCACACGCCCAACTGCTATAACTATGATAGAATAACAATCAAGCTTGGAACTTCTGACCGATGGTTTTGCAATGAAGAAGAAGCCAAAAAAGCAGGATTCAGAAAATCCAACGACTGTCCGAAATAAATTTACTTCAATCGTTTAAACGATTGAAGGACTTACAGTTATGAAAATATTAGGGAAAAAAATAAATCACAATAGTATTTGGAAGGCAATAATGATCGTTTCCTCAATACTGTTGATACTGATGTCATTTGCACCAATGTTTTTGAGGTAAACTAAACAGCAGGGATTAGGGATTAGACGGTTAGGGAATAGAAATAAATAAAAATTTAATTGTCAAAATGCTTGAAAATTCTATCGAATCGTTACCGGGTACAAGCTCCACTACTATCCGTAAATTCAAATCCTTCGGTATTAATACTTACTTCGACTTGCTTAACTATTTCCCTACTCGTTACGAGAATTATTCCATCATTTCAAAGATTGATCGAATTCAGGTTGGAGAAATCGTTACTATTTCGGGAAAAATAGTTGAGGCAAAAAATCAATACACTCGCTCAAAAATTACGATTCAAAATGTTGTTATAACAGATAATACGGGAACAGTTGAAGTAAATTGGTTTAATCAACCGTATCTGATTCGTGTTTTTAAAATTGGAGTAAATATTTCCGTCGCGGGATTAGTAAAACAGTTTGGCGCAAAAATATCGATAGAACCAAAAGAATACGAAATCGTCAACTTCGATCGATCGAACGATCGAAGTGTTTTAAAACATACAGGAAGGATTATTCCAATTTATTCTGAAAAAAGGGGATTATCAACAAAAACAATTAGGGAAAAAATTTATGCGGTACTTGATGTGGCTTGCTTGCGCAAGCAAGCAGAGACGCTTCCAAAAGAAATAATTCTATTTAATAATTTGATCGATGAGGACGCAGCTTACCAACAAATTCATTTTCCGGATAATTTGAACATGGCTAATAAAGCTCGTGGCCGTCTTGCATTTGATGAGCTGTTTAGTTTGCAGTTGGCCAATAATTTGATAAAAAAAGAGTGGCAAAAGGAGAAGGTTGGAAATGTGTTCAAAATTTCTAATTTCGAATTTCTAATTTCTAATTTTATCAACAATCTACCCTTCAAATTAACCTCCGATCAAAATAAAGTCATCAAAGAAATCGTCAATGATTTAAAAAAAATCACCCCGATGAATCGATTTTTGCAGGGCGATGTGGGGTCAGGAAAAACGGTCGTCGCCGCAGTTGCTTGTTATCTATCGTTTCTTAACTGCTATCAATCAATCATTATGGCACCAACGGAAATATTGGCAAATCAACATTATCAAACAATTTCTGCTCTTTTTAAAAACTTACCAGTAAAAATTGGGTTACAAACTGGATCAAATAAATCAATTAAAGTAAAGACGCAAAATAATAACATAATTATCGGCACCCATGCTTTACTTAGTGAGAAACTAAAATTTAAGAAAGTTGGTTTAGTGGTGATAGATGAACAGCATCGATTTGGTGTCAATCAGCGAGCTTTTCTAAAAGAAAAAACATTAAATTCGCATTTACTGACAATGACAGCGACCCCTATTCCAAGAACTGTTGCGTTGACACTTTACGGCGAACTTGATCAAAGCTACATTGCAGAGATGCCGCAGGGACGGCAAATTATCAAAACATTCTTAATTCCAAAAGAAAAAAGATTAGATGGTTACACCTGGATTAAAAAACAAATTAGACAAAATAAGGCTCAGGTGTTTATAGTATGTCCACTAATCGAAGAGTCGGAATCCGAGACCTTAAAGTCGGTTAAAGCAGTTAAAATAGAATTTGAAAATTTAAAAAAAATATTTTCGGAATTCAAGCTTGGCTTGTTGCATGGTAAAATAAGAAGTTCCGAAAAACAGACGATAATGTCAGGCTTTAAAAATAATAAAATTGACATACTTGTCAGTACGCCTGTTGTTGAAGTCGGAATCGATATTCCTGGAGCAACTATCATGATCATTGAAGGTGCCGAACGCTTTGGACTTGCACAACTTCATCAACTTAGAGGTAGAGTTGGACGTTCAAATAAACAATCATATTGCTTTCTTTATTCAGAAAACGTAACTGAAAAAACTATTAAACGTTTAGATTATTTTTGCAAAAACAATCTTGGTGTTAAGCTTGCAGAATTTGATTTGATCAACCGCGGCGCTGGAAATATATTTGGTACTCAGCAACACGGATTTGTGAACTTAAAAATAGCCAATCTTTTTGATTTTGAGTTAATAAACAGAACTAAAAAAGCAGTTGAACATTTTGTCGAAAAATACAATATTGAGGAGTGGAACGAGTTAAATAAAAGAATTGAAAAATACAAGGTCAAGAATATATCTCGAGATTAGTTAAACGAATTCGTAAGGCTATAAATTGGTGTTATCACTGACATAACAAGGAAGCCTACACTAACTCCTAGAACTACAAGGATAATCGGTTCGATCAAAGTGGTCATAGTTTTAGTTGCCATTTCAGATTCCATTTCAAAATATTTAGAGAGCCTGAATAATGTATCGTCGAGATTGCCTGTTTGTTCTCCAACTTGGCTCATTTGTACTAAAATCGGAGGAAAAATTTTTTGTTGTTCAAGGGCCGTGCCTAAAGATATTCCTTTCTCTACTTTGTGACTGACGTTTAATAAAGCCTGCTGATACACGGTATTTTCCGTCGCATCGACTACAATAGAGAGCGCTTCTAGAATTGAAATTCCTGATGAAATTAGAATGGCCAAAGTGCGGGTTGACTCAACTAGTGCAGAAATTTTAATAATATTTCCAAAAACGGGTAATTTTAGGACAAATCTATCAAAAGCGCCTTTACCTTCCTTGGTTGATAAATATTTCTTAACAAAATATGAAGCAACAAATATCATTACTAGTACGATTGGCCAAAATCGAGTAGAAAAAGTTGAAATAGCAATCAAAATCTTTGTTGACAATGGTAATTCGACGTTAAAATCTTTATATAACCCTAATAATTTTGGTAAAACGAAAGTAACCATTATAAACATTACGATCAACATTCCAACTATAACAATTAGCGGATATACTAAGGCGCCTTTTAGTTTACTTTTAAATTCACGTTCTTTTTCTAAATTATCCGCGAGCCTAAGAAGAATTTCACCCAACTTTCCAGATGCTTCCCCCGATTTAACTAATGATATATATAATTTAGAAAACATACCTCGATAATCTAATAATGCAACAGAAAATGAAGATCCCCCTTTAATTTTTGAGTCTACATCTTCGATCATTTTTTTTAGAACTATTTTTTGTGTTTGTTTTTTCAAAATTTCTAAAGAATCAATAAGGGTTAAGCCAGCATTTAACATCAAAGCAACTTGGCGGGTAAAATCTACAATATCGTTAAAATCAACTTTCTGAGTAAGATTATTAAATAAAGTAAATTCGGTATTTTTTATTTCCGTTACCGAAATAGGAAAGTAGTCATTTTTTTGTAAGTAATCTATCACCATTTCCTTGCTAGTTGCCTCGATTTTTTTTACGACCGCCACACCATCTTTTAAAGCCTTATATTGAAATAGCATATATTTACTTGATAAGTCTCATAATTTCTTTTGGTCTAATCGCATAGGAGTAAGCTACTTCTTTAGTAATTATTCCTGCACGGTAAAGATTAAGAAGATTTTTTTCAAATAAGATCGAACCTTCATTTTCTGTCGTCTCTAAAATATTTGCTATTAGAAAAGTCTTTCCTTCCCGTATGCTATTTGAAATAGCAGAGTTATTTAATAATATTTCAACTGCTGGGATACGATCTAGTGAGTTTTGTTTAGGTATTAATCTTTGGGTGACTACCATTTTTAATACAACCGCCAATTGATTTTTAATTTGATTTTGCTGGTGGGGAGGAAATGCATCAATAATTCTATCGATCGATTCAGGCGCGGAATTTGTGTGTAATGTCGAAAAAACTAAATGACCTGTTTCTGCTGCAGTTAAAGCTAGTGATATCGTTTCAAAGTCACGCATCTCACCAACTAACACAACGTCAGGATCTTCTCTCAATGCTGACTTTAAAGCAACAGTCCAAGAGTGAGTATCCTGATGTAGCTCTCTTTGTGAAATTATCGATTTGTGTTTTGGATAGATATATTCGATGGGATCTTCGATAGTAATGATATGTTTAGCGTATTTTTGGTTAATTTCGTTAACAAGCGATGCTAAAGTTGTTGATTTGCCTTCTCCAGTCGGACCTGTCAATAAAACTAGACCCTGACGATAGTCCGTACATTGATGTAAAAGTGCTGGTAAGAATAGCTCTTCCAAAGTGCTGATTCTTGATTGAATAGAACGAAAACTTCCACATAACAAATTTTGAGCATAATAAAGATTAACTCTAAAGCGGGCATTTTTAATTTTGTAGGCAAGGTCAATTTCCCGATTAACAACTAAAATCTCCTTTTGTTCTTCGCTCAAGATCGACATTAACATTTTTTCAGATCTTTCAGGGGTCAATAATTCCAGGGTTGTCAATTGAAATAATTCTCCATTTACTCTTATCGTCGGGAAATAGGACGGCAGTAGGTGTAAGTCTGAAGCTTTTTTGTCGATGGTTAACTGTAACAAATTTGATAGTTCCATAAACTAAATATTAAATCTTAAACTTTTAAAACTTAAATAATCCATTATATTTTTAGGTTTCGGCAACTCTTAAAACTTCTTCCATAGTTGTCACTCCGTTAAGAACTTTTAAAAATCCATCTTCTATCATTCTAACAAATCCCTCTTTTTTAGCTGTTTCTTCAATCGCTTCAGCTGAATCTTGATGCAGTATATGCTGATTAATTGCCATAGTTACCTTAAGAATTTCAAAGATGGCGATTCGACCCAGATAACCAGTTTGGTTACATTCATCACAGCCTTTTCCTTTAGTTAATAAAATAGGATTTGTCTCAAATTTCTTAGGAAGCAACGGCCCTAAAACAGACTTTATATTTGCCGCTATTTCAGGTGGGGCTTGATACGAAACTTTACAGTATGGACAAATTTTTCTAGAAATACGTTGTGCAAGTATCGCCGTGAGAACTGAGGCAATTAAAAATGATTCTGCTCCTAAATCAATCAAACGAGGAATGGTCGTAGCAGCATTATTAGTATGAAGAGTGGAAAAAACTAAGTGACCTGTTAAGGCGGCTTGAATTGCCAATTGAGTAGTTTCTTTATCCCGGACCTCTCCAACTAAGATAATATTTGGATCTTGACGTAAAAAAGCTCTTAGGCCGGTCGCAAATGTTAAACCAGCCTGGGTATTTATCTGTACTTGATTGATTCCGGCTATCTGATATTCAACCGGATCCTCAAGAGTCACTATATTTATGGTTGGTTTATTTAATTTAGTTAATATTGAATATAGGGTTGTAGTTTTTCCCGATCCAGTAGGACCGGTGATCAAAATAATTCCATATGGCTTACTGATAGCTTCTTCCAATTCCTTAAGTTGGGGTCCGCCAAAACCCAGATCGCTAAGCGAGGGGATTCCTCCTGTTTTTTTGAGCAGCCGCATAACAACTTTTTCTCCAAAAACTGTTGGCAAAGTTGAAACACGGAGATCCACTTCATCCTTTGTAGATTTATAAGTAAAACGACCATCCTGAGGAATTCTTTTTTCATCTATTTTCATTTCAGACAGAATTTTTATGCGGGAAATTAAAGCTTCGTGAATCGTTCGAGGTAAAGACAATTTTTCCTGAAGTATTCCATCAATTCGATATCTTACTTTGGTTCTGGTTTCCTCAGGTTCGATATGAATATCCGAGGCACGCCCTTTTACAGAAAACTCTAATATTGTCGAGACAATTTTTGCAATTGGCGCTTGCTGTAATTGGACATTACTATTATTAGTTTCTTTATGAAGGTCTGGGGAATATTCTTTTAAAGCGTCACGTACCTCTGGAGACAAACCACTCTGACTAAAGGAAAGGTCGATCATTTTAAGGATCTGTTGTTTATCGGCCAAAGATAAAATTATTTTTTTACCAGTTTTCTTTTCCAAAAAGTCTATAATTGATCTATCGAAAGGATCTTCGGTCGCAATAGAAATAGTTGAATTTGTTAGATCATACTTATAAGGAATTATTTTATAACGTCGAGAGACCGACTCAGAAACTAAACCAACCGCTTGTGAGTCAATTGGTGTTTTTTCCAGATCAACATAAGTGATTTTTTCTATTTCTGCCTGAGCTCTAATAATTTCAATTCTTGGAATGCTTGTAAAGCTATATAAATAGTCTATTATTGAGATATTTTTTTGTAAGCTTGCAACTTCAAATTTGCTTCCTTCACCAGCTGTAATTTGCATATTTTTTATCAACTGATCAAGAATTTTTTTTGGAGATATATTCATAATTTAACTATATATTATTTCTGTGATAGAATTCAAGTAAGTTATGATTCCAATACTCATTATCTCAAAAGATTCAAAATTGGTCAAAAAATATCTTGATAATCTTAAAGCTGATAACTTTTTTTTTGAAATATTACCATCGACAAAAGAATTTTCTATAGAGGATATCAAAAGTCTTATTAAAGATACAAAAATATTTAATCCCAAAATTAGAGTATATTTTCTTAATAATTTCAATCTTTCTTCAATACCTGCTCAAAATTCATTTCTTAAATTACTTGAGGATCCGCCATCTAAAATTCAATTTGTTTTAAGCGCAAATGATAGAAATAGTCTCTTGCCAACGATTATTTCTAGAGTGAAAATTGTTAAATTACAAGCAGATATTCTTCAAAAGGTTGTGGTAGATAATTTTGTCAAAAGCACTATAGAAGAATTGATTAATAAACCATCAGCAACAAAAATTCCATTTTTACAATATAAAACCGCAGATGCAAGCTCAGCAAATGATATTTTAAATCAGATAATTATTTATTTCCAAAAAAAATTATCTTTGGATAAAAAATCAGCCAGGGTTATTAAAAAAATGTTAACGCTCATTAAGCTGCTATCTAGTAATAATTTAAATCCTCAATTAACAATTGACGAGGCATTGATTTTTATTTGGAAAACGTATAGAATGAAATAATATGAAAAAAGGCTTCACATTAATCGAGCTTCTTGTCGTCATTGCTATAATTGGAAGTCTTTCAGCTTTGTTTTTGCCAAATTTTATGGCGGCGCGAGAGCGGGCTCGTGACTCTCAAAGAAAATCTGATCTAAGACAGATTCAGAAGGCCTTAGAATTATATAAACAGGACCAGGCATCAGCATCATTTCCTGCTTCTGTTGCTTGTGATTCAGCTACCTGTTTTCCGTATACTGGCGGTCAATGGTTAAATGTCACCACAAATTCTATTTATATGAACTTTGTACCTAGGGACCCAAACAGAACGGTTAATAATCGATATTATTTTTATTCCAATCCTGGAGATTTAACCTATGTTCTTTGTGCCTGTCTTGAAAATAAGGCAGATCCGGATGGAATTGCCGGTAATTGTAACACGAGTTATACCTGCACGAGTGGTAAAAGTTATATTGTAATTCAACCATAGTATTAAACATTTAACAGTTTATTTAAGTTTTATCAGTTTAACATTTAACAGTTTATGAAAAAATCTTTTACACTCTTGGAAATGCTGGTTGTTATCGGAATTATCGCAATTTTAGTCAGTTTGGGATTTGCATCTTATTCGACAGTCCAAAAGAAGGCCCGCGATGCGAAAAGACAAGGCGATTTGAAAGCAGCTCAACAAGTATTGGAACAATGCTATTCTGTAAATAGTTTTCAATACCCAATTATATCTGGAAGTCCCGGAACTATTACTGCAACCTGTCCAGCACCAAATGTAAGCATAACTTTTACAATGACCGATCCTCTTAATACGGGCACTTATAGGTACACAGTTTCGTCATCCTCGACAACAGCCTATACGATTAGCGTTGATATAGAATCGACAACAACTGATTTTACTGTTAGTAATCAACAATAATATGAAAAATAATAATGGGCTTGCCCTGAGCTTATCGAAGGGTTTTACATTAATAGAGATTCTAGTTGTTACCTCAATTATCGTTTTGTTAACCGCTACAGCTGTGGTAACTTACACTACTTTTTTAAAGCAGTCCCGTGACGCCCGAAGAAAGTCTGAACTAGGTCAGTTGAGCGTCGCACTGGAAATGTATCGATCAAATAATGATACATATCCGACAGTTGGTTTATCTCAACTAACAGCCCCATCGATCTATATACAGTCGGTTCCCACAGATCCAAAAAATCCAACGTATACCTATTATTATACGGGTGCAGTTTCAGACTATACTTTGGGTGCATATTTGGAAAATGGCGGAACTACTTGTGTTGTAGGTCAATGCGGAGGAAACTGTAATTATTGTTTAGGACCTTATGGACAAAAATAGAGGCTTTACTTTGATTGAATTTATGGTGGTAATCTCGGTTGTATTTCTTTTTTTAGGAACAATTTTACCCAGATATAATGATTTTGCCAGTCAAACAAAATTAAGAAGTGAAGCATCAAAAGTATTAGATATATTTGAATTAGCAAAAAAAAAGGCTATCTCAGCTGACCTTTTTGATAAAAACTGCACAAATTTTACCGGTTACCGTACTACAGTTGCCGTAAGTAACTATTCACTAAAGTTTTGTTGTAATTCAATATGTTCAACCGTTCAAAATTTTAATTTGAGTACTAATGTTACTTTTATTACAGGAATTGGCGATTTTAATTTCACTCCGCTTATGATCAACCCAAATTTTATCAGTAATACTATACAAATAAAAAGTTCAATTATTAACAAATGTATTAATATTTCCGTATCTCCTATTGGAGTACTCGAGTTAAACGAAACCCTTATTTCCTGCTAATTAATTATTAATATGAAAAAAGTACTCAGCTTAAGAAATAGAATAGGCTTCTCGCTTATTGAGGTCTTGGTTTTCATTACAATAATTTCATTATTTTTTATCACAGCTGTAACAATTACGGTTTTTAGCTTAAAAAACTCAAAAATTCAACAATATAGAATTTTGGCTACGCGATTTGCGGAAGAAGGAATGAAATGGGTAAAACAAGAAAAGGAAGACGATTGGCAGGTATTCACTTTGCATGATGACTCGGCAGGTCCAGGAGTGTCTTTTTGTCTGAATTCTTTAGACTGGAATACTAAAACTAATTGTAATGGAATTTACTCGCTTGGCCCACCAAATATATTCAAAAGGATATTGGTTATTACAAATTCAGGTAATCCAGCAAATAGTATTAAAGTAAATGTTACTGTTAGCTGGCTTGAAAATAGTTTCGAACAAAAAATAACTTTAAAATCGGTTTTAAATTTATGGGAATAATATTTATATTGAGTCCTTCGATAGACTCAGGATAAACTAGTCGAAATATGAAAAAAATTAAAGGTTTTACACTAATTGAAACTATTGTAGTTGTTGCGGTACTAGGACTGACCCTACCTGTAATATTTTCTATTTTTTTTGTATTGCTTCAGCAGCAAACAAAGATCTACCGATTAAACACTACAAAAAAAGAGGGTGACTATTTAATTAATCTCGTTTCAAATAATATTAGGAATGACGCTTCTATAATTTTAAGTAGCAATTCTCCGTTACCTCCTGATGCGACGAATAAAAAATGTGACAATAATTCAACTAATTATTCTTCAAATGCAAGTCTATATTTTCTCGATCGAAATGGAGACTGGTTCGGTTACCTTATAAATGGAAACGCTATTGCATCAGTTTCGGCTAGCCTAGCTTCGATAAATTTAAATTCTGCAAAGACTCGTATAACTGGTTTTTCTATTGGCTGTAGAAGAACATATATTCATTCACAGCCATCTGTCTCAATCAGCTTTGATATCGAATTTTGTAATAAGGTAGCCTGTGATCAAACCCGTACAGAAGAAATTTCAACTCTTCACTATAATACAAAAATTAAGTTAAGGAATTAATAGTATTTAATACTTGATACTTAATCCAAAATACCTTATATTAAATTTATGTCTGATAATTATTTTTCACTAGATATAGACGAAAAATTTACAAAGGTTGTTGAATCGAAGCTGGTAGATCAGTTTGTGAAAATATCAGCTTTGGGAAAGATAGAAACGCCTGAATTTTTTTACTCTAGCAATCTTGAAAAAATTGTTGATGCAGAGGTTTCCCAGATCAAAAAAATAATCGAAACACTAAATATTGTTAGTAAAAATGTAAATTTGATCATCCCTGATTCAATGACATATAATCAAATTATTTCGATGCCTCTTCTAAACGAAAAAGAACTTTTATCTGCAATTAAATATCAGGCAGATCAATTTATTCCAATGCCAATTGAGGAAACAAACATCGATATCGAGGTTATAGAAGAAAATCAAAAAGATAAAAAGGTTTTGCTTCTTATAGTAGCCGCACCAAAAAAAGTTATTGAGCGAATTCAAACTACAGCTGAATTAGCAGGTCTTAATCCTGAATCTATAGAGAATGAGCTAAGTAGTTATAGTCGATTTATTAACGTTTTTAACAAAAACATTATCGCTCAACATAAAATTACTCAAGATAAGGGTCTTATCGTCGTGAATTTCGACACAAGCTCAAGTTCATTATCATACTTTTCTACCGATCAATTAATAATTAGGGAAAGTCATCATATATCGATCGGATACAATTTATTTTTAAAAGAGGCACAAGTGAACACTGATACTGATATTAAAAAAACCGAACAAATAATTAAAAGTTATGATCCAAAAAACCCTTCTCCTTATCCAATTGAAAAAATTGTCGAACCTTTGGTCAAGGAGTTAGCCAATGAACTAAGAAATTTTTCCGCCAAATATTCTCCATCTTCAATCCTATTTACAAATAAAATATTTCAATTTCCATCTCTCGTAACAAGCTTGAGCAAGGAGCTGCCTATTCCGGTTGATATTTTTAATCCCTATTCTATGATCAGTAAATCACAGTTGGTGGAAACTTATAAAAATGAACTTTCTATATTTCTTCCCGCCATTGGCGGAAACTTAAGATAACTCTTATGAAAAAAAATAGGATCAATCTACTTATAAATAGGGAAGACTATCAAAAATATGAGAATCTATTTGAGCGATTTAAATTATCAGCCGCAATTTTAACAACCATATTGGCGATAATATTTATTTTTTCCTATATCACTATTAAAAATAAATTCAATAAATATGAAAATATGAACCTACAAAAAAAAACCTATTTACAATTGTTGGTTGAAAGAAGAGATGATGAGGCAAAAATTAACTATATCGAAAAAAAATATATCGATTTTAAGAAGTTCTTAAAAGATGATGCTTCTTCTGTCACCTATTATGAAATACTATCCGATTCTATAAAAAATAGTAGTGAGTCTGCAAAATTAAAGTCACTGGCTGTTGATAAGACAAGGAATACATCCTTCATAATCACTTTCTCAGTTTTTGAAAAAATGATGAGCTTTTTAAGGTTTGCTGAATCAGAAATGTTTTTAAATAACTTTGAAAGTATTTCACTAAAAAATCTCGTTATAGCTGGAAATAATAAGCTAAATGAGAATTACGAGTTAAGTTTTGTGGGTAAATTTGCACCCATTAAGGTAGACACTAATGAAAATAAAAATTAAGCCATTCTTAAAACGATTAATTAAGGAAAATATATATTATATAATTGGAAATATATTTATTTTTATATTGATCATTATGACTATAAAAATAGGTGTAACTGAAAATGAAAATTACAATAGAAAAATTTCTTCCCTCGAGCTGGAAAATATTGAGCTAATGAATAAGGCCACCTTAATGAATAGTACAATCCCAAAAACGGATAAGCTAGACGAGGACGTGCTGTTTTTAAATACATTGATCCCTGACACAGAAGATTATTTTTCTATAATTTATGCTTTAGAAAAATTATCACAAAAATCGAATTTTACGATTACTGGTTATAGCGTCAATGTTAAGGGTTCCACACCGGAAAAAATACGAATTAGTGTTAGTGGAGTGGGAGATAGTCAATCACTAATCAGTTTTTTAAAAAATTATAATTTTTCAGGGGGTCGCTTAATCACATCTGATAAAGTTCAGCTCGATCCAGACTATTCTGGTTCAATTAAAATAGATCTAACCTTTTATAATAAAAAAACTAAAGCAGCTAATAAACTTGAAATGTCAGCTAACAGTAGTACATACGAAGAATTGGAAGAGCTTAAATCCAAGGTTAGGTTTAGTTTTGATAATGATAGCGCTTCGAACTCAGCAGATTTGAACTATCCGAAGAAAACGAATCCGTTCTAATCAGTCGAGTCAGTTAAATCGGTCAGAGTCTGTTGAATCGGTAACTGGTTTAACTGATTAAACTGATTTAACTGATTCAACTTTTTTTCCTTTAAGTAGTTTACGAAGTCCTTCTGAAACCTGGGCGCCAACTTTCATCCAATAATCAAAACGATCCTTTTTAACTGTGAAAACTACAGGATTAGCCATAGGGTCGTAAAAACCTACCTCTTCTATATATTTTCCATCAGCCTTATAATGCTTGTTTACGGCTACGATTCTGTAAGAAGGACTTCCTTTTTTTCCTTGACGATATAGTTTCAGCGCAACTGCCATATTAAAATTAATTCCAAATATTAAATTCTAAGTAACAAATAAATTATAACATTAAAATTTTAAAAAACAACATTTTCGAGGGCCCCCTTAGCTGCTGCTTCTTCAGCTTCTTTCTTCGATGGGGCAACTCCAACTCCAAGTTCCTTGCTATTAAAGTAAACGCCAATTTTAAAAGAACGTTTATGTTCTGGACCTTTTTCTTCCAAAACTTTGTAAACAGGTGTTTTCTTGTATTTACTTTGTATCATCTCCTGCAATTTACTTTTGGATGATAAATAAAGGTTATTTTTTAAAAGATAATCCAGTTTGTCCTTGAAAAGAAAACTGACCACAAAAGTATAAGCAACTTCAAAACTTTTGTCTAAAAATATAGCGGCAATAAGCGCTTCAAAACAATCCGCCATAATATTACTATTTGTCCTGCCGGAACCTCTTTCTTCTCCTTTTGAAAGAAGAAGATAATTGTTGAGTTCAATTTTTTTAGAAGCCTCGGCCAAGCTTTCCATCTTCACAATTGCTGATTTTATTTCAGTATAATCACCCTCTTCTAAATCCGGATAGTTTTTAAATAAATAAACGGAAGTTATGAGTGAGAGAACACTATCACCTAAAAATTCCAATCTTTCATTTGACGATAACTTAGAGCTTTTATGCTCATTAAGATAGGAACGGTGAATGAAGACATTTTTAAGTAGATCCCGGTCTTTAAACTGAATATTTAATTTTTTTTCTAAATTAGAATACTTGTTGTCCATATATTTAATAAGTCAAAATTCAAAAGGCAAAAGTCAAAAATGAAATTCAAAATTAAAAAGTTTTAAACACTTTTGACTTCTAACTTTTAACTTTTGAATTTTCTGTGTATATCTTTCCCAACACCGCGTTTACAAAACCAAAAGTTTTGTCGCTCCCCAACTCCTTTGCCAACTCTATTGCTTCATCAATAATTACTTTAGGTGGTTCTTTTTTTTCAAAAATTAATTCGTAAACTGCTAACTGCAAGATTGAAAGATCAACCTTCGCAATTTTATCTAAAGGATATTTAGGTGCATGTTCTTTTATAAACCTATTGATTTCAGGTAGTATTTTTAATACTTCTTTTGTTTTATTTTCTTTAGTCTTAACTTTTCCTTTTGAAAAACTGAGTGCAAATAATTGCTGGACGATCTTAACTCGAAGTTCATGTCTGGGGTCGGTCATACAATTATTATTTCTTACAGTACTTACACGTTTTGTGCGGTAATTTTGTCTTTCCGCAATTAACACACTTTACCAATTTGGAAAAAGTTCTCATTTTTGAGACTAAACTTCTTCCTTTTCTCGCTGTTGAACGTTTTGATTTTGGTAGAGGAGCCATAGTTAAATATAATATTTATAAAAATTATAAAAGTTATAATGATTATACATAATATAATTCCTATTGACAAATGGAAAAGAAATATATTATATTAAATATATATGAAAAAATTTAACAAAGGTTCTACCCTGAGTTTATTGAAGGGTTTCACTCTTATCGAGCTTTTGATCGTCATTGCTCTTCTTGGGGCTTTAGCAGTTGGACTTCTAGCCGCACTTGATCCTTTTGAACAATTAAAAAAAGGTACTGATACCGGAACAAGAAATACAGTTTCAGAGATTCAGGGTGCGGTTATTCGTTATTATGCTATTAAAAACCAAATGCCATGGTGTGCCGATACTAATTGTAGCACATATGAAGATGGATTGGCAGACACAGTGACAGCTGTTACCGCTAACACGATGACAAATACTATTGGTAATATAGTTACGGCCGGTGAACTGAAGACGGATTTTATTACTATAGCTGGCACGGCAACGCTAACTAAAATTGTTGTTTTCGGATCAAATACTAGTGCTACAGTTCAGGTATGTTATAAACCAACAGCAAAATCTTTTACAAACGATCCAAATACAAAATTCCTCCCAACTACGGGAGCTTCCACATGTGTTAGCACAGGGAATCCAACCACTAATACATGTCTATGGTGCGTATTATGAAGAATAGGAAAGACCTTAACCGAAGAATGTTTAAAGGATTTACACTCATTGAGCTTCTTATAGTGATTATTATTCTTGGGGTTTTAGCAGCATTGATTACGGGAAATTTTTTTACCTCACTGAAAAAAGGTCGTGATGCCAAAAGAAAAGCTGATCTTGAGCAGGTGCAAAGAGCCTTAGAAATGTATTATGAAGATAAAAGGATTTATCCGCTTACAGCCGAACTAACTTTTGGAACTTCGTTAACAGATCCAGTTAGTGGCAAGGTATATATGCAAAATGTCCCCAATGATCCAGTTTCGAACAAGGCCTATCAATATCTTTCTGCTGACGGAACTGATTATAAGATATTTGGTTGCCTGGAAAATAATTTACAGAGACTACCTTACTTGTCAACAGGCTATACTATAACTTGTGATGGTTGTGAGAATTTAAATGGAACGCCTGTTGCAGATTGTATTTGGGGAGTATCCAGTTCAAATATATCTCCATAACGATTAAAGTGTTTGAAGTTCTTTAAGCACCTCTGAATCTCTTGGATTGAAGTTTTTTAATATATACTCAAATATTTTTTTTGCTTCTAATATAGAACCGTATTTTTTTAACAGTTGTCCTTTTAGTAAATAACCTTCACGGAAGTTTGATTTTAACTCAACAACTTTGTTTATTTCTTCAAGTGATAATTTCTGCCAGTTTTGTTTATCAAGATTATTTTTACTTATATCAAAAAGCATTGAGCTATAAAGAGCGATCAAGTAGGGGATCTTTGGGTCGGTGGGTGATAGCATTCGGGCTTTTTTTAAAGCATCAATTCCTTGTAATAGTTCATTTTCACTATTAGTAACTAGATAAAAATAATACATATTTTTTGCCCGCGTTTTCCAATAAAAAACATTTTTGGGGTAATCTTGAATATTTTTTCGATTATATAAATCTGCAAGAACGGCAATTTGCTTGGCAGGCTCATCCTGCTTTTGAAAAACAGCTAATGCTGAAAGGTATGCTAATGACCCAGAGAATCTATCTTCGTAAACAGGTTCTTTTCTAAGTTTTAATGCCCTCTCAAAATAAGAAGCAGCCTTTTGATAATCTAAAGTTTTTGGTTTAAGATATTTTAATCCATATGAGTAATTAACATCTGCTATATAATAGACGGCAAGAGAAAATAGAAGATAGATGGTAGAAGCGGCAATAACAAAAATAACTAGCCATTGATAAGTATTTACTTTCTCAGATTTTTTCGTTTTCGTATACTGGTGATTACCCATGATAATAAACGCTGGAATCAAATAAAAAAATAGTTGAGTCGTAGTTGTTGAAAAGCCGAAGAAGTTAGTAATTAATATTGTTAACCAGCCAACAAATAAGCTCAAGGATAAAATATCCTTTTTAATCTTTTTAATAGCATATATTATAAAAATGCCTATGAATAGTAAGTAGCTTCCTAATCCAATAAATCCTGTAGTAGCAAGATAATTGAAGTATTCATTATGGGCTTTATTATAAACATAGTCCCATTCTGATGTCAAATTATGGGATAAAGGTCTTACAAAATTATAGCTATAAGCAAACGTTTCAACACCTGTGCCAAATAGAGGATATTTCAGCGCTAACTTCCAGGCTCCTTCCCAAACAATTTTTCTTATATCAAAAGATTCTGAGACCTGAGAAGTGTTTGGAGCGGGTAGTTCTTTGACAGGAGGAGAAGATTGTTTTGTAAAGAAATTTTGGTAGGTTTTGATAGTTAGGTATTTATCAACTTTATTTTCACCTGTTTTAAACAAAATTATTGGAATAACGGTCACAAACAGCAAAATAATCAAATACTTTTTGAGGTTAGTCTTAATAAAGAATGAAAAATAACTAATGAACAGTATTAGCCCAACAATAACTGCAAAAATAGCAGATCTTGATCGGCTAAAAAGAATCATTGAAAAATTAAGAAATAAATAAATAGATGCAATTATTTGTTGAGACAAGGCATGTCTTGTCTCAACCTTTTTAATCAAATAATATAACCCGATAAAAAATCCTACCGCTAAATACGCTCCTAACCAATTTGGTTGACCTAAGGTGGAAAACGCCCTTAATTCTGGACGAAATGCTAACGTAGTATTGTCCCAACAGGAATTACTAAATTTACCTGTAAATAATAGACAGGTTAAATCACGGCCAAAGTGGCCAGGAATAGCCCATAAAATCACTAACAAAGAAGATACGATGATTGATTTTAATAATTTCTCAATATTAACTACATTTGAGACGAAGGCGTAATAAAGTATTATGTAGCAAATAATTGAAAGTAAACCGCCGTTAAAACGGCCATAATATCCAAAAATAGAGGTATTTCTATCGATGGAAATAATTGTTGATATAACCTGAGAAATAAAAAAAACCATGATTGGAATATCTAATGGTGTTTTTTTCAGTATAATTTTCTTATTGATAACCATTTTTGTTAACCAAAAAAAAGCGATTAGAATTGTTGCAGCATAAATAAATAACATTTTATTAAATTCGAATAGTTCAGAGGTCGATTTGGCCATGATCAGAGGAGTAATAAAAAAAAGGGCGTTATAAAGAAGTTGAATAATTTGGTGAATCATTATGTTTAATTTTACGAATTTTTTAAAGAAAATCAAGCTGCCTTTTTTTGCTAATTTTGAAATTTATTTTGATCTAGGCACTTCCATTACCAAAATCGCTATAAAAGACAAAGGTGTTATTTTACGTGAGCCAACATTCTTAGGCTACAATTCCAGAATTAAGGACTATTCATTCACAGGTACCGAAGCAAAAACTATTCTTGGAAAAACTCCTGATTTTATAAAAATAGTCCGACCAATTGTAAGCGGGGTCATTTCAGATTTTGATGCAGAAGTTTATTTGCTACAAAAATTTTTGGAAAGATCTGTCTATATTTACACAGGAAACCGAACAATTAAACCAATGATGATAGGAATCGTGACCGTTCCACCTATTGCTACGGAAATAGAACAAAAGGCCGTCCGGGAGGCTTTATTAAAAATAGGTATGTCACAGGTTTTTTTGGTTGAAAAGCCACTTGCCACAGCGGCTGGAGCCGGAATAGATATATTTTCTCATGAGCCAACTCTTATCGCGGATCTTGGTGGTGGCTTGGTCGAACTATCAATCGTTGGGTCAAGCGGAATTC
This sequence comes from Candidatus Roizmanbacteria bacterium, assembly GCA_902200405.1. GTDB lineage: Bacteria > Patescibacteriota > Microgenomatia > UBA1406 > GWC2-37-13 > GWC2-37-13. The sequence goes on from CABIKN020000012.1 coordinate 23,398, forward strand.
TTTCCCAAAAGACATTAAAAAACGCGGGGGATCAGATGAATAAGGTTATCTTCAATTACGTTTATTTAAAATACGGAATTATTTTAGGTGAGGCTACCTGCGAAAATCTAAAGATCAATATATTAAATTTTGAAAATACTGAAAAAATTATGGTCACTCGAGGAAAGTCTCTAGAAAATGGCTTACCAAAATCCGTTAAAATAAAAGGGTCTGATGTCAATGAGGCTTTGCGTTCTAATTTTAACCAAATAATAGACGGAATTAAGGAATTGATCGAAAGCTCACCTCCTGAAGTAGTTGATGAGCTGATGCAGAAAGGTGTAATACTGACCGGAGGGCTTTCAAGGATCCCTGGAATTGATAAATTTTTTGAAGAGGAACTTAAATTAAGCGTTCAATGTAGCGAAAAATACGAATATACAACTATCAATGGATTGATGAAATCAACTACTAATGTTGAGGCTTTTTCTAAGATACTGATATCATAAAATAGCGGTTGCTTTTTGGATTTTTATTTTATAAAATAAAAGTCTGCTCAAATTTGTTGAGTTGGTTTTTTTTGCACTTTGACAATTTGTTGTTTTTCTTTGCCAATTTAAGTTTTTATTTAGTTTTCAATAATCGGGTTAGGATCGTCCACGATAAAGGTTTGTGCTTTTATCTGGATTTTTTTAAGAGTTTGATCCTGGCTCAGGATGAATGTTGGCGGTGTGCCTGAGATATGCAAGTCGAACGTCTTTTTTCCGCAAGGAAAAAGGTAGTGGCGGACGGCTGAGTAACACATAGGGACTTACCCTTTTTTGAAGGATAGCCCATCGAAAGGTGGGATAATACTTCATGGTATGAATGTCGTAAGATATTTTTTAAAGAGATTAACTTCTCGAAAAAGGATGGACCTGTGGCTTATCAGATAGTTGGTAGGGTAACGGCCTACCAAGTCTACGACGAGTAGCTGGCCTGAGAAGGTGGTCAGCCAGAGGGGGACTGAGACACGGCCCCCACTCCTACGGGAGGCAGCAATCAGGAATAGTCGGCAATGGACGAAAGTCTGACCGCGCGACACCGCGTGTAGGAATAAGCTCTAACGAGCGTAAACTACTGTGATAGAGGAAAAAGTCCCGACCTAGTCGGGATTGATGGTACTCTATAAGAAAGGGGCCGCTAACTGCGTGCCAGAAGCGTCGGTAATACGTGGGCCCCAAACATTATCCGGTTTTACTGGGTGTAAAAAGTAGTGTAGGTGTCTTGATAAGTCTTGTTTTAAATACTGTGGCTCAACCATAGAAAAGGGCAGGAAACTGTTAAGATAGAGTTTGCTTTAGAGAAACTGGAACTCAGGGAGGAGTAGTGAAATGCGTTGATACCCTGGGGAACACCAGTGGCGAAGGCGAGTTTCTGAAAGCAGACTGACACTGAGACACGAAAGCTAGGGGAGCGAAGCAGATTAGAGACCTGCGTAGTCCTAGCCCTAAACGTATGCTTGCTAGCCGCATTCTTCGACTTTGTCGAGGGGTGTAGCGAAGGTAACCCGTTAAGCAAGCCACCTGGGGAGTACGGCCGCAAGGTTGAAACTCAAAGGAATTGGCGGGGAGGCACACAACCAGTGGAACATGTGGTTCAATTCGAAACAAAACGAAAAACCTCACCAGGGTTTGACATGCTATCGTACATTCTGCTAGAAATAGTGGGAAATCCGCAAGGATGATAGCACAGGTGCTGCATGGCTGTCGTCAGCTCGTTCCGTGAGGAGTACCCTTAAGTGGGACAACGAGCGCAACCCTTATCTTGTGTTATATTTGTCACAAGAGACGGTCCCGACTTAGTCGGGAAGGAAGGCGGGGCAGACGTCAAGTCAGCATGGTCCTTATACCCTGGGCTACACACATGTTACAATGGATAAGAACAACGGGTTTTGCCACGAAGCAATTCGGAGCAAATCCCTGAAATTTATCCTCAGTGGGGATTGGGGTCTGCAACTCGACCCCATGAACACGGAATTGGTAGTAATCGCGAATCAGTCATGTCGCGGTGAATACGTTCTTGCCTCTTGCACACACCGCCCGTCAAGCCAACAAAGTCGATGATATTTGAATCCTGATTTATCAGGAGAGAATATTACCGGCGATGGGGGTTAAGTCGTAACAAGGTAACCGTTCTGGAAGGAGCGGTTGGATCACCTCCTTTCTTATTTTCTTTCGATTTAGTAAAGAAAGTAGTCTGACTACGCGAGGCGTATGTACGACTTAAAACAAATTTCCTAGCCCGATTATTAGACTAAATTTAGCTTGCAAAGAAAACAAAAAAACTACTTTAACGAATAGATTTCGGAAGTGGATTGGAGATTACCCCTATTACATTAGAGGGAAAATAGCGATAAAAGACATCACCAATGATATTTTCTACTGGAACGGCGCAAAATTCCCGTGAATCTGAAGACCTAGGTCGGTTATCACCCATTACAAAAATATAACCGGCTACGACAGTATAAGGAACGTTGTCTTTTATACAACCACCATCCCATAGATTAGTCGTAGCAGCAATATAATTTTCTAAAAGTTGAATATTATTAACTTTTACGACACCAGCTTTAGATATAGTAATAACATCGCCAGGTAATCCTATAACCCTTTTTATGTATTCGATATCAGGATTTTTAGGTGATTTAAAAACAACGACGTCGCCGCGTTCAATTTTTCTAAACTTATATGTTATTCTGCTGGTTAAAATATAATCGCCTGTGCGGAAAGTATTCTCCATAGAAGCCCCTTTGACTTGATTGGGGGTCAAAATAAAAAGATAAACAACAATAAACATCGAACCGATAAATACCACGGTTTCTAGTATGTCCATGACAAAATCAATAATCGGTTTAACTATCTTCATAAGGATTCATTGTAAAAAAAAACCGGAAGTTTTACAAGCGATTTTGTATAATAAATAAAGGGTCGCTTAGCTCAACGGTAGAGCGCTTCATTCACATTGAAGAGGTTAAAGGTTCAAATCCTTTAGCGACCACTATATGAAAAAAATTTTAATTAGTCATCGGGTAATTATCGAAACGATCGTTATTACAACAATTTTTGTCGTTATGACTGTTGGCGGTTTTCAATATTACAAAATGACAACTAGACAAATATTACTGATGCAGTCAAATAAAATAAAACTTGATCAAGCTCTAAAAAAAACTTCAAGAGATTTGAATAATTTAAAATCTCAAGATCAGTACAAGATAAATAAGGATCTTGAAAGTAAAATCAAAAGTATTGAAACAACTTATTCTAAAACTGTTTTAGTTTACGAAAAATTATTGGACCTAAAAAATGTTACCAAAAAAACGGAAAAGTTTGATTCCACATTTGCAAATATTTTAACTCTACTTTCAGAAAGAAATTATTCGTCTGCAGAAGCAGATTTACTAACTTTTGAAAAAGAAATTGGCACAGAAAAACAAAAAATTTTAGCCTCTTTTCAAATTCCGGCAAATGTACCAGAGAATAATACACCGCTGGGGGCTGGATATTCAAACCAAGTTGTTAAATCAGATGTGGGTGATTTTTTAGTCGGAATTATAGCGGCCGATCTGAATTCTGCCAGAGCGATAGTTGATACGGCATCTGATTCCGATTGTAAAAATGATTGCCCTGTTATGTCTCTGGGTGATTATGTGTCCCGCTCAGGTGCTTTTGCCGGAATAAATGGTTCGTATTTCTGTCCGGCCGACTATCCAAGCTGCTCCGATAAAAAAAATTCTTTTGACACTTTGGCTATGAATAAAAATAAAAAATATTTAAATTCTGATAACAATGTTTATAGCACCGTACCAGCTGTAATTTTTTCGGGAAATACTGTTCGTTTCGTTGGTCAATCCCTTGAATGGGGCAGGGACACTGGTGTTGATGCGGTATTAGCAATGCAGCCATTACTAGTTTCTAACGGAAACATTGTTTTTAACGGTGACGGAGAACCGAAACGCGGCAGTAAAGGAAATAGAAGTTTTGTTGGAGCCAATGGCTCAACTGTGTATATTGGAGTAGTCTTTAATGCAACTGTTGCAGAAGCAGCTCATGTCCTAAAAACAATGGGTGTTCAGAATGCCTTGAATTTAGATAATGGGGGATCAACAGCTCTTTGGAGTAGCGGTTACAAAGCCGGACCTGGTCGAAATATTCCCAATGCTCTGCTACTAATAAGAAAATAAATTTATTTTGTTATCAAGCTATTTATTTTATCGAAAAACTGTTCTGTATTGAGAGAGCTTTTTATGATGTAATTTACCCGTGAATCCTTGAAAAAACTAATTGTTTCGTCACTATCGTCATTGGTAACAAAAACAATCTTTTCGCGATATTTTTCTGGGAAGTTTTTCTGTAGTCTTTTAAAGATCTTTCTACCATCTGATTTTGGTAAAAAAATATCTATTAAAATCAGATCATAATCCTTTTTAATTATTTTTTCGTAGGCAAATTCCCCGTCCTTGTCAATGTCAACTTTATAAACTGGAGAAAGTATTCCTACGTAGATATCTCTTATAAACTGATCGTCTTCAATAAGTAGTATTTTTTTCATCTAATCATTATACATAAAAAAACCCCGTCTTTCGACGGGGTTTTATACTGATAACCTAAGGTTACTTATCTTGTTACTGTAATTGCAACGCCATTTACATCATTACTTCCAGCAACGGTAATTCTATTATTTGCATCTCTGGATATTGTATATCCAAGACTATACGTTGCGTTACATACTGTGATATTAGGTAAGTTCAGTGATGGAATCACAGGAAGTGCTGGTAAATATTTACCAGTTGCTCCCATCAATTCAGGACATATATCTGCTTGACCTACGGCTCCACCAATAACAGTTGGAGTACCTACTGCCAAACCAGATATTGCAACTGGCAAAACACCTTTATTTTCTGCTACAAACTGGTGCGCTGCATTCAAAATCTGGAGAATATCAGATCTCTCTCTGGTATTGTTTGCTTGTGCAAACTGTCTAGCTGGATTAATAGCAATCAGGGTGATTGCCAATAATATCGCCAAAATACCTATAACCACTAACAACTCAATCAGAGTGAATCCTCGTAAAACTTTTTTCATATAATTAGTTAAAAATTATAACTTATATTCAGAATAAAGTTATTTTAATATGTTTTCAAGAGGAGAATACTATAGGGTTGCGTGTTATTTTTTAATCATTATAAAAACAAGTAATCCAATCAGAACCAAAAATATCACCACTAATACTGGAACCAAAGATCTATCCGTATTTTTACTTTTTTGAATTTCTTCAATAGATTTTGTGGTAGGAACTTCCCTGCTTTCATCATATAGATTATCTTGTTTCATATTATTAATATTTTTCCAAATTTCTTTTACTGTTTCATTTCTTATATCAGCCCCAAATACAGAATATGGGAAAACTCCGATCATATGACCATTTTCTTTTTCAAAGACATCTTTAATAAAAGCGATAAAATCCTTATTACAGGCAATTAATTTCTTTCTATTATCATTAACCCATGAATGAAATATTGTATTTTCAAAAGGAATGCTATCAATAAAATCATTTTCTTCCTTTTTTTGGATCTCGACTTGAGACAATGACCAATCTTTTTCAAATAAAACGTCTGATGTCATTATAAATATAAAAGAAAGATAGCTTAAGCTATTTTGTTTGATAAATTCTCTAATCAAATTTTCTAGTTTTAATTTATCGATTATCTCTAAGTTACTAAAAACATCTGGAGTAAAATTTAGACGTAGGAAAGGTTTATCTGTCAAATAAACTGACAGTCCCGTTTTATCCAGCCAGATCACTCCGTTTTGTTTAACTACTTTTTCTGCCATTAAGGAATTTCTTTCCAACTGATAATGTTCAACTGATTATTATTATAACTGGTAATGACTTGAATTTTCCTGGTTAAATTATTAACGGTTGCAATACTGGTTACAGTCGACCCTACAATCGTGATAACCGCATTACTACTGCCCACAGACAAAGTTTCGCCGAAATAATTCGGATTACGAAGCAGTCGGAGCAGTGCGTTTTCTACACCTGCTTCAGCCACATAATATGCTTCAACAGCCTGTTGTCCTGTGCTGGCTGATCTAGTATTGGAAATAACTGTGGTGATGGTTGAAATTATCACGGTCATTGCAACCAATACAAACATCAGTAAACTCACCAAAGCTTGACCGTTATGGTTTTTCCCGCAGTCCGATGACTGTTTCATATGTTTGGCTCTCGAAACCTGCCGGATTTCTTACCCGACTGGTTACAGTAAATTGAATTTTAATAACGTCGTGGATATCATCTTGACCAAATCTGGTAAAAAGAATTTTAGGAATACTGGTATCGTATCCGTTTAGTTGATAGTTGTTAATTCCGTCTGACATGATAAGATTTTTTGCGCTATCGGTTGCGTAGGAATAATTTGTTCCATTTATAATTACGTCTAAAACGTTGGATTGATTGGGCGGATGAAGAGGTAGACTAATTGTTTTGGTTTGGTGAATATCATAGATAAATTTATTAATTAAATAACTACTATCCTGTTGAATATTTGAGGTTGACTCATTTTCCGTTCTAACTCTGGTTAACGAGATAAACATTTCAATAAATACTAAAAGGATTATTGAAAGAATACCGATGTAAATCAAGAACTCGATGATTGTAAATCCTTTTTGTTTATTCATAAATCAAAACTAATAAAACTTTTTAATTTTTACTTTAACTTTTGACTTCTAACTTTTAACTTTTTACTTTTCGTTATGGTGAATAATTAAAAGTTATATCATATAAAGTCGGTGCCTGATTGGGATCAGTCGTTTTTAATATCGCTCTATACTTAAAACACCGATCTGGATTATTAAATCCTGCAATAGGACTACCAAACGGCACCGCACCACCGATTGTTGTTACTCCTGTATTAGTTGTCTTAAAAAAACTTGAGGTTGGACTACCAGGGTCTGGTCCGATGAAAACATATGAACTGCTACAGTCATTTATGGCCACCTGTAATTCAACGCTGCTGCCGGAAATCGGTTGGTTAACACTGGCGGTAAAACGGTTAAAGGCGGTCGGGAAACTAAAAGAGTGTACCTGCGATGTAAACGTCCCCTCGGTCGCAAAACTACCACCCGGTCCGCCTTCGATCATCTGCAATTCTTTAGCGGAATCTTCTGTAATAATGTAGGAAAAAGTCCGACCGTTTTCAATTATCGAAGATACACCGTTAATCTTTAAACCGGAAACAGAAATCTTTCCACAGAAATTAGCTTCGTCCTTGTCAATATCTTTAAGGACAATATATTGATCGCCGTCATAACCAACAAAAATTGCTTTATTGCCGGTAACTAAGGTGACGGCTTTAGGATCCATATTGCCGTTTGCAACAGTGTCATATTGAGCCTTGATTGACAGACTATCCTTATTGGTCGTATCAACTATAAAAAATTCGTTTTTTCCTGATGTGGTGGATACTGCTGTCACGACGTAGGCCCGGTTACTATCAGAACGGGCAAAAACGCCTACCCCGGCTTTGTCACTTAACTGAATTTGACCGTTAGTTATATCTTTCAAGGTTAGCTGGTCAGTCCCGTCAATAATTTTTAATTGATGAGAAGTTGAGTTAACAGCAATAAAGACGTAACTGTTAACAACAAAAATTTTATTTCCCGAAACATTATTGTTATTAATTTTTAAAGTAATTGATCCTTTTGCAATGGCGCTGGTACGATCGCTTGATAGTTGATATCTATAAAGATTACTGTCTGCTGCGCTTACATAAAGCATATCTCCCTCAACAAAAATGCTGTTGGCATCGGTGTTGCCAGGTAAATTAATTTCAAGTGTTTTTACCGGTGTACTCGTGTTTGTTTTTAATATAATTACTTCACTGCTGTTTGTGTCTGTTGCTAAATAAGCAAAATAATTGCTTTCTATAGTTTGACCATAGATATCATTAGTTTTGTAACCATCATATGTTCCTAATTCATTAACGACCGGAGCACCAGAACTTGGAATGTTTACGCTAATGTTGTAGAATGATTGACCGGAAGCATTCTCTCCTGTTCCCACAAAAGCCCGTCCGGGACTGGCAACTATTCCCTTAGCTACTCCACTACCACTTAAATCTTTAGTAACCAATGGTTCCGTTGGTGCGCACCAATCGCTGCTGCCTCCGGCACCAAGAGTTAATTCTCCATCATCCGCGAAAGTCCCGGTTGTAGCTTTGACAAAAGTACTTTGCTGCGTTCCTGCCAAAAAACCTTGAATATCAGCGGTATTTTTCGTTTCGGTTAGAGGAAGATTATCTCGAAAACGTGTCATATATGTGACGTGATCAATCGATGAGGGTCGGGGAGTTAGCCAAGAAATTGTCGTCGTGACTTTTTTTGTCGACGGATCAAGAACACCGGGAGTAGGGAAAAGTACTATTGTTCCGTTAACATCTCTGTAAACATCATCAACAACTACCTGTTGGGTAAAGCCGTTTGTACTGGCTGCGCCGGCAACTAGACTCCATGATGAGCCGGAAAGCTCCGGGTGATATGTACCGGTTGGAACTAGATAAGACCAACCTCGTTCACGAATATTTCTTGTTTCTTCCTGTGTCTGTTTCATTAATGAAGTAGCGAGCAAGCGCTGTTTCTGCTGTGCTTTACCATCCCTCGAAGACATAAATCCCGTAAATATCGGGGGCAATAATAATCCGGCCAAAGCAATGACCATTAAAAGCTCGATTAATGATTGACCTTTTTTATTCAATATTGATGATCGTGCCATATTTATTAAAAAAAATTGTTTTTTGCTCATTGGAAACAGTATTTAGTAAAACTATTTTATTTCCCGGTAAAAAGTTGGATATTTCACCACTGCCGGGGGCAAAAATTAGCTGGCTCCCTGAAAAATTAATTTCTGACGCAATTATTTGATCTCCAAGTGGAACTGTAAAATTTGTTGTATTAGACGCTTCATAAGTAGTACCTTTAAAAACAGTATATTTTCTTTTATCACCATCAAAATAAACACCTTGTGTCGTCTCTCCGCTCATAGCTTTTAACTGCTGTTCCTTAATATCAGTAATTAAAGATTGAACCGCTGTCGATAAAGAGGTTTTTTGTTTGATCGGAAAAAAATTAACCGAAGCTATCATCATTAGAATAACCATTATACCCATGACGATCACCAACTCTACAAAAGTAAAACCCTTCGATAAATTTATACTGAGTTTAGTCGAAGTACTCAGGGCAAGTCCATGATTATTTTTCATAATCGTATTTATTTTTGAACACCGCCAACCTGGCCAATAAGTCCGTACATTGGGGCAATTATTGCGAGCATCATCCCTCCTACCAAAATACCAATTACGACCAGCATGATCGGCTCGAGAAGGGCTGTAAGTGATTTAAGAGAGTTTGTTACCTCATAGTCTAGATATTCTGAAGACTCAAGTAATGATTTGTCCAAATGGCCGCTTTTTTCACCGGCTTCGATCACTCTGATAATAAGCGAAGGAACGTATTTTTTATACTTTCTAAAAGAGCTTGCCAGGCTTTTTCCCGATGCGACATTTTCTTTTGCATATGCGATCATATTGAAAATGTATTTGTTGATAACAATATCTTCAACTAATTCTAGTGAGTAGGAAATGTTTACACCTGAACCCAGTAACATGTGTAGGCTTCTTGTCAGTCTTGTTAGATCAATCTTTTGGATTAGGCCGGAAATTAAAGGAAGCGAAAAAATAAATTGTATCAACTCTCTTTTTCTTGTTTTAAAAAGAAAAAATATAAAAATAAATGATATAACTAAACCAACGATTAGCGGAACTGTTGATTTTAAAATAAAATCCGAGAGAAATATCAAAACTTGGGTTGGTAATGGCAGATCAATTTTTAAGGATAAAAATATCTTGGAAATTTTTGGGATAACAAAGATCAAAATCATTAAAAAAACAGCCGCAAAAACTACCAAAATGAATATAGGATAGGTGAGCGCCGATTTTACCTTGTCAACGAACTCATTATCCTTTTGCATGTTTATCTTTATCTGCTTCAAACTTGAGTCAAGAGTTCCGGCTTCCTCAGCGGCCTTAACTAAATTTATAGTTACCTTGTCAAATATGTTTGAAAATTTTGACAATGAAAGATAGACTCTTTTTCCCTGCTGAATATCACTTCTTAAAACAGTTAAAAATATTTTAAAATTTCCTTTAGAGTCTTCAAGCATTGAATCTACCGACTCAACTATTGTAATTCCTGAAGAAAGCATTGTGCTTAAACTAATTAAAAACCCCATCTTATCAGAATTGGAAATATCTAGATTTTCAGTTTTCATTGTATTCCGATCTTGGTAACTCTTAATACTTCTTCAAGTGTTGTCAGACCTTTTTTTACTTTAATTAATCCGTCATCAAGCATAGTCGTCATACCATCCGTTATTGCCTGTTTTGCGATCATTTCCGAGTTAGCTTTCCCTACAATTAAAGCTTTAATTTTTTTCGATATTTCAAGGATCTCAAATATACCTATTCTGCCGGCATAACCAGTATTGTGACAGATTTTACATCCAGCCCCTTTAAATATTGTATATTTTGGAACATTTCCAAGATTTTTCGTAACGATATCGACAGGTATATTTTTGATCAGTTTTCCCTTTGGGATAGATATAGAACTTTTACACATTTCACAAATTTTTCTAATCAATCTCTGTGCAATGATCACGTTCACGGTTGAAGCCACTAAAAAGGGTTCAACCTTCATATCTATAAATCTTGGGAGGGCAGTTGCCGCATCATTAGTATGGAGCGTTGAGAGGACTAAATGTCCGGTCAATGCCGCATTAACAGCAATCCCGGCCGTTTCAATGTCTCGTATCTCTCCTACAAAAACGATATTTGGATCCTGACGAAGTATTGACCTTAAACCCGATGCAAATGTTAGACCGGTTTTGACATTAACATTGATCTGGTTGACCCCCTTAATTCTATATTCGACCGGGTCTTCGATAGTGGTAATATTTTTTTCTCTTTTATTAATAATTTTTAAAATTGCATATATGGAGGTGGATTTACCTGATCCTGTTGGTCCGGTTGATAATATCATCCCAAAAGATTTTAAAATGGATTCGTTTAACTTAGCTAGATCACGCTCGCTCATTCCAAGATCGATCAGTGAAAATTGACGAGCATGTGTAGAAAGCAATCTTAAAACAGCTTTTTCTCCGTCTACAATAGGTAAAATAGATACGCGGATGTCCATGGTTTCTTCATCATCATGAAAACGCATCTTACCATCCTGAGCGCTCATATGTTCGTCTGTCCGGAGATCTGACACTATTTTGATTCTTGTGACTATTCGATCGTGCAGATTAATTGGCAGCTGGACCATGTCATGGAGCATACCGTCAATTCTGAACCTTATTAGACACTTCTTTTCCTGTGGTTCTATATGGATATCAGAGGCCTTGTCCTGTGAGGCATATTGAATAATTAAGTTAACGATCTTAATAATTGGTGCATCCTCTTTGATTATAGATTGCAGATCCGAATAGACCTCATTTTTCAGGATCTGATCAAATATCATCTGGAGATCTTTTCTATAGATAAAAAAAGTATTACTAATATCACGTTCTGTTGCCAAATATGAAATGACCTTCAAGCCAGATTTACGGGCGATCATTTCAAGCAGTGTTTTTTTATTTGGGTTAGCTAAAGCCACCTTTAGGCTGGTTGCGTCTTTGAAAAAAGGAATAATTTTGTGTTTTCGGGCAATTTTTTCGGGAATAATTCTAAAAACGTCTTCGGCAATCGATAGTTTTGCCAGAATGACAAAGGGGATTTTTAAAAAATCTGATATAAGAATGCCTAAATTTTCGTCAGAAATTATATTTTTTTCAATCAGAGCATCATAAAAGGTAGTGTCAGAATTTTTCAGATATTCAAGTATCTGCTCAATTCCTTTTTCATCGATGAGCTTGTTCTTTATAACTAATTTTTTTAGATCTTCATCACTAATTATCATTTAGTCTTTGGTAAATGGCTAACTACACTTTTAAGGAATACGTCAAAGTCAAAAAAACTTTTATTGATATATAACTTGGCACCAAGATCTAGGGCTTTTTTGATGTCAGTTTCCTGACCAAGAGTAGAGAACACTATGACAGGTAATTTAGACAAAACTGGGTCAGCTTTTAATTCAGCTAACACTTCAAAGCCGTCCTTTACCGGCATTATAAGGTCAAGCAAAATTAAATCCGGAAAAAAAGATTTTATCTTTTCAATACCTTCCTTGCCATCATTGGCCACCTCAACTTCATACCCAAGATCTTTTAACTTAAGTGAATAAAAATTTTGGAAGAAATGGTCATCTTCTATTATTATAATCTTCATACGCTTGTCATCCCCGCGTAGGCGGGGATCCATGGATTCCCTCCTTCGAGGGAATGACGTGAACAACTATTAACTTTTCAATTTCTGTCAATATTGCCTCCACATTAATTTCATTCACTTGAGTATTTTCCAGTTTCGCTTTAAAGTAGGTTTCAAGTTCCAAAGCTTTAAGACCAATATCATCAAAACCCATAAAAAAACTCTGCCCTTTTAAAGTATGGCAAACTCGATGAAGTGTTTTAACATCAACATCTTTTTGATCTATAAAACTTCGAATTAACCTTATTTCCTCTTGGGCATTTTTCAAATATAGCGCAGTATATGATTTTAAATCAAAATCAACCATATATTGTATTTAAACTTTATTATTTCATCATGCCCGCTGCGTAAGCTAATATCAAAGCCGAAATGATTATGAAAACAACTCCCACTTTTATGACGTTGCTTTTCATAGGGTCATATTTTGGTACGGCACGTCGGACAGCTTTTCTAGATTTAGCCATATTAAAATTACATTAATTTATAACTTCTTATTTCAGAATAGAATAAGCGGAAGAAAAAATCAAGATGAATTTTTAAGGAATACAAGATTGGACAGAAGTAAAGAACCTAATAAAACTTCAGGAATAAAAATTATCCTGGATAAAAAAATTAACATAACAGCCGTAACCGTTCCGAAATATATTTGTTTTAATCGGTTATTGGGTGATGTCATCGGTTCCGGCAACATTACCAAACTGAAAAAAACTATAACCGGGTCAAGTGGGTTAACGTAACCATTGAGGAAAAATGTTCCAATATTGTAAATAATTAAAAAAGAAAGAATTGCGAAAATTTTTCTTGAGCGAAAAATTGAAACGTAGGCTGTGGAAAACAGCAGTATTGAAATTAACCACGAATTAGAGGAAACACCCCACCAAGCAACTGGAATTTTAAAAATCAAGCTGCCTAAAAAAAGGCCGAAAACAGCCGGATTGAAAATATGTCGACCTTTATATTTAATAAAGTGCTTCGAAGCAATTGCTAACACAATAATAATAAATAGTTCAAGGAATGAATTTTTAGGTGAGTAGAGGAGTGAAATGATCGAACCGGTCACAACTGCTCCTGATAATAAAAACGGCTTAATTTTTCGGGACCAAATAAAAAGATAGTCAACAAAGACCGTCAAGGATATTGTTATTACAAAATAGACTAGAAGATAAAGAGAAAAGTTAGAAATTAAGTGAAATAAAATAATTGCTAAAAGAATTAAAGCTAGTTGTAACTTCGGAGTTGCTAAGTATTTCATTAGTTAATGATAACGTTTCCCACTTAAAAAACAACCCACTGCCAGAGAATGATTTGGCATATTGAAGAAAATCTCCTATTCTAACAATCTGAGTGATGAATTTTGTAGGTTATCCTTCGACTTCCCTTCGATATAACTCAGGGTAAACGCTCAGGACAAGTAACCTACTGACAAATGTTTAATAGTATTTTATGATTGAATAATTATTAATTATTTGTTTTAATTTAATCCTATGATCACTGATGCGGATATCAAAAAAATGAAGGCGGTTTTTGCCACTAAGGAAGACTTAAAATCTATTGATGCAAAAATGGCAACAAAAGATGACCTTACAAGGTTTGCCACCAAAGAGGATATTGATAAGTTTACAACTAAGAAAGATATTCAAAATTTAACGAATGAACTAGTTGAACTTATAACGTCAGGTTTTGATCGAACGGAAAAGGCTATTAGAATGATAAGTGATCATGATGAAATAATCAATGAGCATGAGCGTCGTCTTGATCGAGTCGAAGATAAAGTCTTTGCATAAATCCTATTTTAATATTGATAGAGTTGCTTCAACAGATGGATTAGTGGTATTAATTAACTCAATTTTTTCCTTAAATTTTTGTTTTAATGGAGTCAAAAATTCATCAGCCCATGAAGGAGTCAAGACAATTACCCCATCAAAATTAACGATTATTTTTTCTCCTACTGCTATCTCATTTAATATAGGTTGAAAAGCCAACCACGCTTCTTTTCCGGCCGGACGTGATACTAAAGTGGTTCCAAATTTTTTTAACTGAATATTCATAATAATTCTTCAAAACTTATAATAGCGAAGCATCCGTTGATATTTGTCTCACCTTGTTGAATGCTTAATTCGGAATCGTTCTTTTTTAAGTATAATCGAGCGTTTCCCGTTTGAAAAGTAAGTGAGAATGGATTTCCCACAATAATTGACCTAACAAATTTTAATCCGTTTCCTCTCGTTTCTGGATACCGACCGGATATTGTTTCAGTAAAAGCGAGCCTCATTGCTTCGCTAGAATTAATTAGTTCTGGCCGTACTCTCTTTAATGTTGTCAATATTCCTTGTCCGCGATCCGCCAATACTATTTTTCTATTCCTCATAGAGTATGAAAAAAATATACCAGGAATATCAGACCAATTACCCAAATTATGATCAAAAGAATTATTCCCAATTTCACCGGCAATAGCAGTAATTAGAGATACTATTTCAATAGAAGCAAATTTACTTAACTGCGATTGTAACTTTTCAAGTCGGGCTTGAAAAACATCACGAGTTTGACAGTATGACTCAGGGGTAGGTTCTGCTGGGTTTTCTGACTTAGCCCAATTTAATGCAACTGCATCAATTTCCAATATAAATTGATCAATGTCAGATCTATTATAAAATCTATGGCCTTTTGGACCAGTTCTAATTGATCGCAATCGACCAATAAAATCCCATCGTCGGAGAGTATCTATAGATACTCCCAACAATCTGGCAGTTTTTCCTATTGATAATAGCTTATTCATAGTTATTTATAAACCTATGCATATTTTAACATATCTATGTAAACCTATGCAAGTGCCAAGTAACTACGAGTTGCCAGATATATAATTATCACTCAATATTTTGAATATTTAGTATTACAAAGAGACAAATATGCTTAATAAATTGTCATTCCCGCGGAGGCGGGAATCCAGACTAAAATATCATTTTATGATGTAATTATAGACTGGATCCCCTTCTTCAAGGGGATGACAAACAAGTATCACGGATAATTATAGAGATGTTAATTCAGTGTCCCAATTGAAAAAGTCAAATCTTGTTATGACAGGATAAACCATATACTAAAAATCAATTTATGAAGTTTTTGCGCAAGTCAGGAATAATATTTGAACTTTAAAAAGAGTATTTTAATTGAAAAAAGATTTTATTTTAGAAAGAATAAAGAAAAAAAATTCTATTACAATATTTTTGTTTTCTTTTTTTTCTCTACTATTTTCAAAGTCGGGAAATTCTAACGGATCATTAATTGAATCTGTGCTGGACGCGTTGATTGGGTGGCTCAATATTTTCCAGGTTATGTAAGTTTTGACCAGCCATGGTGGGGTTGGATATATAAAGCGGGAAATAATGGAACGTGGATAAATGCAATTGACGTATTACCGGCATTTTCAGGTAATATTCTTTAAGTTTTTTGGTTTAAACAACCCGACGGAAGACGTTCCCAAGGGTTGTTTTATTTCTTCGCAGATTTTCTGGCAGAGTCTTTTTTATTATCTAAATAAACTGTAAACATTGCAAGTATTCCTAAACATAAAGCTATATAAGGTAATATTCTTAGAAACAAATACATATTATTTTTTTGTACTTAAATGATAATAAATAACGAAAATAAATATTATCGACGCAAATAAAAAAAGAGGAGTGAAATAAAATGAATTTTCCATAATTATTTTTTCATTAAATCTATTGAAAATAAAATCATTAATACAGAAATTATAAGTATAATAAAAATTGAAATCAATAGATCTTTGTCAAATAAAAATTTATAAATAATTGGTGTAACAATACTAATAGAAATATTAGCCACAGACGTATTAACAAAGACATCTGCAATTACTTTTTTTTGATTTAAATTAAGTTTTTTCATTTCTTCAAAATATTCTTTCTAAAAACGTAGGCAATTCCTCCTAATATTAGCGAAGTTATTGATGGCCAAATATAATCCCAAATATTTGATGATTTTGTAATTCCTTTTTTTGTCTCTGTCTGCTTATTTACTTCTGCTGGTGGAGTTATTAATTCCTCTTGACCTGAGGATATTCCTAAAACATCAGATGAAGTGTCTTTGGATAAAAGAGGACTGCTAACTAATGACTGAATCGGCTGATTATTCGTTGAAGAGTCGGTTGACGAAGATGAATTTGTAGATTGTGGAATGGATGCTGGTACTAGTGTTGGCGTTGGAGTTGCAGTCGGTGTTGAGGTTGGAATAGGAGTTGCCGTCGGAGAAGGAAATATCGAGAAAGCTGTTTGATTGTTATATAGTATATTATAGTCATCAATTTGAGATGAGGCTGGCGATTGAGAGATTTCTCCGTTAATACTTTCCCAAATATCATTATTTTCCGAAATCTGGCCAACGATCACTTCGTATTTACCCTGATCAACTCCCTGGACTTTTAATTCATAATTTCCTGTTTGCGCATCAGGAATAAAAATAATTCCTTCATTTTCAACATATTCATTTTCATTAAATTCAACCGTCATCGTCGCTGGAGATTTGATCAGGAAAATTAAAGATGTTGAAATTTTTGTTGTTTGCCCTTCAACAATTTGGTCGTCATCGAAATTGATATTTAATATATTTAGTATTTTTTTAATCGCCTCTTTTTTAGTAATAATCTCTCCGTGATCAAAATAAAATTTTTCCGAATCAGTATCTTGAGAAGCACTTTTACTTAGAATCGTATAATCACCCAAATCAAAATACGATTCCCGAGGTCTTCCGTCCAAATAATTTCCTAATAATTTATCAACAATATTTTGAAGTTCAACGATATAACCCGCCGGAGTGTTATTATCTTTCTCTCCGTAAATTGCCGTAAACAAGAAAAAGATTTCTAAAAAAGTTTGATTATAGACTGGTAAAAAATTATTTTTAATCGTCATACTATCAATTGAGATTTCGTTGCCCTGAAGATCTTTCAAAAAATTAAATGTTGGAAATAGTTCTTTTGCTATAGGAAATCTATTAGCAATTGTATCTTTGTCACTTTCTATGATTGATTTATTTAAAACCAGGATTATCTTTTCAGCCAACCACAAAAATGTATTATCTCTATCGACCTCTCCCGCTTCCAATGGTTTGTAAAACTGAACTGCTCCAAAATGCGGTGAGCCAACTGAAATAATCTGATTAATCTTGTCCTTATTTTTTTGAGTAAAAATCCGGGCGATCAAGCCTCCCAAAGAGTGTCCTACGATATTTACTTTTTGATTAGGTTCATTATCCCAAATTTTCGTCTGAAGATAACTATTCAAGTCATTGGTGGTTTTTTCTATTGACTGACGCCAGTCATAAGGAAATAAAAATAGATTAATGTTTTCCTGATAGCCAATATTTTTTAAAGTATTTATTAAACCATCATATTCTTTAACAAAATTTTGCATCTTCCAGGCAGAATAATCAACCGTTTGATTGTGTAAAATTGCATCTCGATTCCATGAGGCCATAAAACCCGGAATGATAATTATGGGGGTAAGAATGTTTGGCGTAGGGGTCGGGTTTCCCGAACCTGATGTTGGAGTGGGAATTGCAGTTGGCGTCGGAGTTGATGTGGGAGTCGGTGTTAAAGTTGGAGTTGGTAATAGTGTTGGAGTCGCTGTTGGAGTTTGCGTTGGTGTTGGTGTTGACGTCGGGGACAGGCACGCCTGTCCTGTGCATGCCAAATTCAATCTCCAACGTGAATCGCTGCCCAGTCCCGAATAGTATAATTTTAAGCCTCCGTTATCATTTAAAACTGAAGGAAAAATTAGGTGTCTTTGATCATAGGGATTATCCCTGGTCAATAAATATCCCTGATCAATAAATACGGAATCACAATTTAATGGTAGGGTGCTTTTTGCTACTTTTATTCCACTACTGTCTGAACGATGGAAAAATAAATATAGATCATTATTTTCCTGGTAAGGAAAAGGGCCATCGCCGCCGTATAAAAATCCATTTGAACATCGTTGCCAAGTAATTAAATCGTCGGAATAAGCCAATTTTATTTTAAAACCGTCTCCGCCCCAAGCTCCGAAAAATAGATAGGTACGACTATTCTGTTGGAATGGAGACCCGGCAAAGACACCGTTTTTTTCCGAATTGTTATTAATATCAGGCGTTATAACAGGGACGAGATTTGGTGAACAGTTGAAATTAGAATCGCAAACACTGGAGTAGATTCTGTAAATCGTATTATTATCATATCGAGTAATAAATAGTAGATATCCTGTTTGAGTTTTTAGGACTCTTGCGTTTGATAGTTCAACGCCAGTATTTAAGATCTCCTTTTTCATCTGCCAGTCAATGCCATTGGCGGATTCAAAATATCCTAAAGAATAATATGTTTCCGGTGGTCTATGAATAACAAAAATTCCTTTATAAAGATCTCCTTCTTTGAAAATATTAGCTTGAAGTTGACTGGTGTAGCCATTGGTGTACGTAACAGGAAGGGGATTTTCGGTTACTTTTTCAAACTGAAAGGCAAAAGCATTTTTAACAAACAATAAACAAGTGATTAAAACTAAAATTAATCTAAAAATATTTTTTAACATATTTTCTGTATTTTGTCATCCCCGTGAAGACGGGGATCCATTCTTGGTCTGGATTCCCTCCTTCGAGGGAATGACACAAATGTCAATTTAAGAACTTTATAAACTTTATGAACTTAATAGTCCACCGCTTATAACCTACAAAAGTATGTTTTTGGAGCGTTAAATCAATATTTTTTCTTCAATAGATACCCTATTTTTACGAAGCTAAGCCAAAGTACAAAACCGATGATATTTTGGGAAATTACTAACCAATTGGGAGTTAGCTTGCAAGTCTGACAAAACAATAAAAAGTAATAAAAAGAGATCAAATATACGAAAATCATCAAAATAAGAAATATATATTTCCTAGGTTTTTCAATAATCAGAAAGGGGATTATCCAAACAAAATATTGAATGGAAAAATTCGTTGTAAAAACGAAAAAGAAAAATAAGAGCTTTAGAATGTTTTTTATTAAATTTTTTTCTGTATTAAACCAGGAATATCTAAAAAAACTGATTAAGAATATTAAAGTAGTTAGCTTTTGGAAGAGAATTCTTTGTTTTCCCAATAATGACGTCCAACCCCAGATACCCCATAACCCTTGATAATAGATTAAAGTTTTACCGATATTAAATAGAGAACTCTTGAATAGCCATACGTAAATTAAACTAAATATAACCGGGAAAATAATAATTAAGATTAATAATTTTTTATTCATTATCCTTCGCATAATTGGAATAAAAAATAAAATCGGCCAAGTCTTAGTTAAAATAGCAAATGAAAAACTTAAAATACCTCCTAATTCATTTTTCCTATTTAATAAATATATGGTCAACAAAATAAAAAACAACGGTATTACATCAAACTGCCCGTGCAACGTAGTAACTAAAATAGTTACAGGATTAATAGCGTAAAGGAAAGCTGTCTTAAGGTTTTTCTTTGAAAGTAGATAAACTAAATAGAGAATCCCTGAATCGAATATAATATTTATAATTTTTATGATAATTATAATGATTATTTTGCTTTGGCCCAACCAAACAGCCATCGCCTCGATATAAAGAAAAAACGGCAGATAAGGATGATGAAGATTGGCTACACTTGGATAAATGTTTATTCCCTTTAAGGTCAACTCACCAACCTGAACGTAAGATCGTAAATCATAGTTGCTAATATTTCTGAATAGATAAAGGAAAATTAATCGTACGATTATTGCAAGAATAAAAATCTTTTTCATACTTTATGGACTTTATAGACTTTATAACTTTATGAACTCTCTGTCAGTCGGTTATAACCTACAAAAATACAGAAATAGGGCGTAGAAACGGGATTTTAAAGGCAATATGCCACATCAAAATTTAGCGAAGTTGCTATAATATACCCATGAGCGCGAAACTATCGGTTTTGATGATCACAAAAAATGCCGCCGAAACTTTGGAAAAATCCCTTGCTTCAATAAAAAAAATTGCTGATGAGATAATTATTGTTGATAGTAACTCGACCGACCGAACAGTTGAGATTGCTAAAAATTATCTTGCCAAAGTCTATATTAAGGAATTTGCCAATATTGGAAAACAAAGAATTTTCGGATTTTCAAAAGCCACTGGTAAATGGGTATTAATTCTCGATTGCGATGAAATTGTATCGGAAAAATTAATGAAGGAAATAAAAATGAAAATTGAAAATTTAAAATTGAAAATTAATTCATACTATATTCCTTACCAAAATTTCTTTTTAAATAAACCCCTCCAATTTGGAGGCGAGAATTATAAAATGCTTCGTCTTTTTCGTCGTATCAAGTTATCAATAGAACCATCACTCGTCCATAACAGGATTAAAGTTAAGGACAAAAAAATAGGTTATCTTAAAGGGAAAATATTTCACCACTCATACCGATCGTTTTCTCAAACGTTTTTAAAGTTCACTGATTACGGAGTTCGCATGGCAAGAGAAAAGTATTTAACCGGGGAAAAATCTTCTTTTAAAAAAATATTTCTTTATCCTATTCACATGTTTTGGGCCCGGTTTATCAAAGACAAAGGCTATGAAGATGGACTTTTCAGGATACCGTTAGACATTGGATTTGCTTATATGGAATTCGTGACTTACTTTATGTTAGCCATTATGTCATTCCCTGGATCCCCGTCTTCACGGGGATGACAATAAACACTTATATGAAAACGGCTTTTATTTTTGTTCTCTACAAGACGCCGCAATCAGAAATCAATAGATTAAAAACAGAAGTTAAAAACGTTGGCTTCAAAGATTACAAGATTTATTTTATTGACAATACCAACAACTTTCAAGGTTATGCAGCCGGGGTCAATCAAGGAATTAAAAACGCTCTAAAAGATAGTTGCGATCTGTTTGCAATCG
Organism: Candidatus Roizmanbacteria bacterium; assembly: GCA_902200405.1. Taxonomy (GTDB): domain Bacteria; phylum Patescibacteriota; class Microgenomatia; order UBA1406; family GWC2-37-13; genus GWC2-37-13. Next base: position 44,759 of record CABIKN020000012.1, read on the forward strand.
CCAACCCAGATATTTGTTTAGCAAATCTAAAATTTCCATATTTTTTTGACGTCTCTCGACGTTTTGATATTTGGGGATTATCCATGAACCAACAAGATAAAACTTTTTATGGCGGAGAAATTGATCGCTGGCGCATGAGCGGGGGACTCATTGAAAAAAAGCCAACTAAACGATTTATTGAAACAGATTTTGTCTCGGGATCTTTAATGTTTATCAAAAAAAAAGTTATCGATAGGATTGGTTTACTAGACGAAAGTTACTTTATGTATTACGAGGAAGTCGACTTTTGTTATCGAGCCAAAAAAGCCGGTTTTAGGATAGGTGTCGATACAAAACTTGAATATGAACATTTCGAAGTTTCACAAGATAATCCAACCAAGGAATTTTACCTTTTTAAAAATCGCTTAAAGTTCTTATTTAAATTTGGGTCGTTCAAACAAAAAGTTCGTGAATTAATAAGGACACCTAAAACTATTTTTGAAGAAATAAAAAAACGGCCTTTTTACCTAAATTTTTTTAGTCTAAATATTTCATCGGTAACAAACAAAATTCTTCACTTTGTCTTGTTCTTAATCTTAATTAATTATTTCAAACCGGAAGAATTTGCTATCTATACTTTAGCATGGACTCAGATCGGACTGCTTTTACCGTTAGTTGATTTTGGAACAACTTCCTACGGCTTAGTCCATATCAATGATTCAATAGACAAAAAAGTTAGCGAGCTTTTTTCATTAAGATTTTATTTATCACTAATAACTTTTGTTTTAACGATAATTTTGGCGGTTTTATTTCGTTATCCAACCTCCATCCTAATTCCAATTATTCTTATCTCTTTTGTTATTTTTGCAAACATGCTTTCCGGCACTTATCTTATTTTAACTTCAATTAAACAAAAATCTTATCTTGCCTCGCTCGTTTCGATGATCTTTCAAATATGTTTAGTAATTTCATTAATCGTCGGAGTTTTAATTACTAAACAATTGTTGACTGTTTTTGTTATCACTTTTGTTTTATACAATCTTTATTCTTTAATAAATTTTTTGCTTGTAAAAAAAGACGTTGGCAGTTTGTCTTTAAAAATTGATTTAAAACAGTGGTCAATAATTATAAAAAAATCTTTCGTATTTCTTTTAATCAGTTTACTGGCAGGATTTTATTCTAAGGTTGATGTTCTTATTTTAAATTTTATAAAAGGGAAGGAAGCCGTAGGAATTTATTCAGCCGGTTATCGTTTCTTGGACGCATTAATGTTTATTGTTGTTGCCTATAATGTTTCTTCTATGCCATTATTTTCTAAACTGGCCAAAGAAAAAAAGGGGAATATTTTTGTAAATAAAATTAAGAAGGATGTGATTTTAGTTTTTGTAATTGGCATGTTTGTTGCCTTGGGTTTCTATTTTCTTGGTCCGATTATATTGCCGGTCGTATACAAAAGCACTTATTTTGAGTCAATCCAGGTACTTCGGATAATTATTTTCGCCCTACCATTAATTTTGTTAACATCTGTTTTTTTGAACTCGATATATGCTTTAGGAAAAACAAAAATCGTTATCTATATTTTCTTGTTTCAACTAATTTTTAACATCGGCTTAAATTTATTCTTTATTCCAAAGTTTAGTTTCTTTGCCTCGGCGTACATTACGCTCGCTGGAGAACTATTAAACACATTACTAACATTTGCAGTTTTATACAGGGTCAGTCCATGGAACAGGGTCTGACCCTAATAATATGAAAAAAATATCAGTTGATGGTGGTGCTTTAAACCCAAAAAATAATCAGCGATTTGGGACGGCTGTTTTTTCTGAAAATTTGGTTAAAGCGTTACAACTTTATGATAAAAAAAATCAGTATTTTGTCTATACTTTTGGAAATTTAAAGCCTAAATTATTTTGGATGAAGGGAAGGGTCAGTCTGGAAGAGTTTAAAATAAAGAAGGATGTTTTTTTAGCTCTAAATCAGGCTTTGCCAATTTATTCTTCAGGAAAAATAATTAGCTTTTGTCACGGGCTATCTTACCACTTTTATCCTCAATATTACTCTACAAAAGACGTCGCTCGACTTAACAAACAATTGAGGGAGATGATTACCAGATCAGATAAAATTATTGTCTCATCAGAAAAGGTTAAAAAAGAATTCATTTCGATGTATCGATACATCGAAGGAAAAATATTTGTTCTACCGTTTGGAATACCTTTTGATACTTCGACTACGCTCAGTATTAAAAATAAAAATAAATATTTTCTCTTTGTTGGCATGGATCATCAGATAAAAAATATTGATTTTATTAAGCAGGCATTTAGTGAATTCAAAAAGGATAAAAAATATAAGGATTACAAGCTTTATATACTAACTGAAAACGTTTCTCGTTTAAAACTTAAAAAACTTTATCAAAAAGCGACAGCTTTATTAACCGCTTCTCATTATGAAAGTTTCAATCTTCCTGTTCTTGAGGCGTTATCTCAGGGATGCCCTGTAATTGGATTAGAATCAGCCATAATTCCTGAATTAAAATCTTTTGTTAATGTAGTCAATAATATTGATGAATTTGTTGAAAATATGAAGAAAATATCCATAAAGCCAAGTGTATCATCGATTAATCGACTATACAAATTATTCAATTGGAAAAATTATGTCAATAATTTAGTAAGATTATATTGAATCTATGAAATTAACTGCGGTAGTATTAACAAAAAACGAAGAAAAAAATATTGAGAGATGCCTTAAATCACTAGATTTTTGCGATGAGATAATCATTGTTGATGATTATTCGGAAGATAAAACATTAGAGAAAATTCAAAAGTTAGAAGTCAAAAGTCAAAATTTAAAGTCAAAAGTCAAAATTTTTAAAAGACAATTAGAAAAAGACTTTGCACAGCAAAGAAATTTTGGTTTAACTAAGGCAAGCAATGAATGGGTATTGTTTGTTGACGCGGATGAAGAGGTATCTGAGGAATTAGCTAAAGAAGTTAGGAGTTATGTGTTAGGTGATAGGTGGAAAGAGTATAAAGCATTTTATATAAAACGTAGGGATTATTTTTGGAACCAGGAATTAAAATTTGGTGAGGTAAAAAAAGTTAGAGAACAAGGAATTGTCCGTCTTGTCAAAAAAAATTCCGGTACATGGATGGGGACAGTTCATGAGGTTTTTCATACTGCTAAAAATATCGGTCAACTAAACAGCTACCTCAATCATTACCCCCATCAGACCTTAAAGGAGTTCATCAATGATGTAAATCGTTATTCAGATATTAGGTCGGAGGAATTGTTTAATCGTGGAACAAATACTAATGCCTTTGAAATTATTTTTTTGCCATTTGGTAAATTTATCTATAACTATTTTTTAATGTTAGGATTTTTAGACGGCCCAGCCGGTTTTACCTATTCTTTCATGATGAGCTTTCATTCATTTTTGGTTAGGTCAAAACTTTATCAATTGATTAATACTGGATCCCCGTCTTCACGGGGATGACTCACTAAACCATGAATATATTATTTTATCTAACCTCCCTTTTATTTTCCTTAGGACAATTAGGAAGAATTTCCCTCTTTGATCAGCAGGTTAATTTTTACCTATATGAAATTGTTTTAATAATAAATCTTTTTATTTTATTTTTTAAGCATCGTTTTGAACCCGTTAAAGAGGGTTGGAAAAAATTCCAATCGATTTTCATATTTTTAGGTATTTTAACAGCTTCCTTATTGGTTGATCTGACAAAATTTACTCAATTTCAAAATCTTGTTGGAACGTTATACCTATCTCGTCTTCACCTTTATTTTATTTACTTTTTTTATCTACGATATCATACTCTGAAGAATATTAAGTTCTCAAAGGTTATTAAAAATGGAATTTTTATTGTTGCTGTTTTAACTATTATTTCAACTTTAATCCAATATTTTCTTTATCCTGATCTTAGAAATTTAATTTATCAAGGATGGGATCCTCATCTATACAGGACTTTTGGGATTTTTTTCGATACCTCAATTGCGGCCGCAATTTTTGGAATTTTTCTTCTCACTGCCGGTCATCCAGTTATCAAAATAATTTACTTGATATTAGTTGTTCTAAGTTTTTCCCGCTCAATATATCTTGGTTTATCATTAACACTGATCTATCTATTTATTCAACAAAAGGATTTAAAAAAAATAATCTTTTATTTAATATTTTTCGCAACTCTGATCTTCATTATTCCCAAACCGTCTGGAGAGGGCGTCAATTTAAGCAGACTTTATTCTATTAATTCTAGGGTGGTCGATTATAAAGAGGGGATTGACGTTTGGATAAATAAACCGATCCTTGGATATGGCTACAATAGAATACGTTATGTAAAAAATAGTGATTCCATCCATTCTGGCGCAAGTTATAGCTCAAGCTTTCTTACAATTCTGGTGTCTTCCGGAATTCTGGGGTTAATAAGCTTTATATCAGTTTTGTGGAGTCTGAGAAAGACAAACAAGCTTGCTCCTAGTTTATTAATTTTTATATCTATAATATCTTTATTTGATAACGTATTCTTACATCCGTTTATTTTATTTCTCCTATTTATCAATCTTTCTGATAAGTAACCTTGATAGTTTTTGTCTCAATGTTTCCGGCTATATCTTGAGCTGTTGCCGTAATTTGATTATCACCATCTTTCAAGCGGATAGAGGTTTCAAATCCACCGTTTGCGTCAACTATGACTGGTAGATCGTTTATATGAATATATGTTTCTTTATCGGTATTTCCCTTTACTTTTATTTCCTGTGTATTTGTTGTTGAATTATCAGAAGGTTCTGAAATTTCCAATTTCGGCTTTTCACTTTTATAAAAAACTTTGTACGTTATGGTTTTTTTTTCTATTTTATTGTCCTTAGATTTCGCCAGAATATAAATATCATTATCACCCTTTTCCAAATCTCCAATTTCTTCATTAAATATATCTGAAGTAGATTCTATTTCTTTAACCTTAACTTTATTCAAGTAAAAACTCAAGGTATCAAAATTTAGCACTGATCCCGATATGATAATTTTTGC
>CABIKN020000013.1 GCA_902200405.1 Candidatus Roizmanbacteria bacterium
GATGATTTTTTCTGATAAAAAAAATATCAGAGGCGAGATATTATTATCACTGCCAGAGAAGATTGGCAAAGTAATTCCCAACGTTAAAATTCCCCATGAACAAATTAAAAGTTTGTTAAAGATAATCTGTATTATCGATTAATCGATAATACACCAAAGAAAAATGAAAACTATAGAAATAACAGTTCCGGGTTCAAAAAGTTTGACAAATCGCGCCATTATTATGGCGTCATTATCTAGTGGACTGTCAAAGATAAGTAATATTTCAAACAGTATTGATAGCAGGATAATGATTAAAGCAATAAAAAAATTAGGTGTAAAAATCAAAGTAACTAAAAAAGAACTGCAAATAATGGGTAACCAAGGCATTTTTAAAAAATTTAATGGAATTATCAACGTCGGTTCTGCCGGAACGGTCGCAAGATTTTTGACGGCATTAATCACTCTTGTCCCGGGTCGGGTAATTATTAAAAAATCAAAAAGAATGAGAGAAAGGCCAATAAAAGAGCTGGCTGATGCAATGAAAAACATACGAACGGGTGAAATATCAATAAAGGGAAATGTCAGCAGTCAGTTTGTCAGCGCTTTATTGATGATTGCTCCAGTATTGGAGAATGGATTGGCGATAAAAATCATCGGCGATTTGGTTTCAAAAACTTATGTTGAAATGACAATCAAGATGATGAAAAAGTTTGAAGTTAAGGTTGAAAACGAAAAAAACAAAAAATTCGTCATGAAAAATCAGCAGTATAAATCAGTTGATTTGAAAATTGAAGCTGATGCGTCAGGCGCTTCGTACTTTTTTGGAATGGCCGCGGTGACTGGCAAAAGAATCAGAGTTAATATTGATCCAAAATCTGTTCAGGGGGACTTAAAATTTGCTGATATTCTTGGCAAGATGGGCTGTTTGGTAATAAAAAATTGTCAGGAACAATGGATAGAAGTTGAAGGACCAAAAGTTCTTAAGGGAATAACAGTTAATATGAATTCAATGCCTGACACAGCCCAAACTTTGGCAATTGTAGCTGCTTTTGCAAAGGGAAAAACAATAATTACGGGACTTTCGACATTAAAAGTCAAGGAAACCGATCGATTACTAGCTCTCAAAAAAGAGTTAAGCAAAATGAAAATAAAAAGTCATATTACGGACGATTCGATAGTAATTATAGGAGGAAATCCGCAAAAAGCGGTTATCGAAACTTACGGGGATCACCGGATGGCGATGGCCTTTGCCGTTGCAAAATCAAGAATTCCAAAGTTAATAATTAAAAACCCGGTAGTGGTTAATAAGTCCTTTCCTGAATTCTGGAAGGAATTTAAAAAAGTATGAAAATAATTTTAATCGGCTTTATGGGGAGCGGAAAAACAACGGTCGGGCATTTATTAGCAAAAAAGTTAAGTCTTGGAGTAATCGAGATGGATGAATTAATTTTGGAAAAGTCGAACAGGAAAAGTATTTCAGAAATTTTTTTACTTGACGGAGAAGATCATTTTCGTAGTCTAGAAACAACAGTTGCCAAAGAAATTTTGAAGATAGATAACATAGTAGTTTTAACAGGCGGAGGTATTGTTATGAAAGATAGAAATAGAAGGTTTCTTAAAAATGGAACAGTTATTTTTTTAAAAACGTCATTTGAGATTCTAAAAATTAGATTAAAGGATGATATTACGCGGCCATTATTCAAAGATAAAATAAAAGCCAAAAAACTGTTTGATCTAAGACAAAATATATATGAAAGATGGGCAAATCATATTATTTTGACTGATAAAAAATCTATCAACCAAGTTGTTAGTAAATTACTGAAATGTTTATGAAGATTTCCGCAAAAACTAAAATCTGTCTAATCATCGGCGATCCGGTTTCCCACTCGATGTCTCCTGCGATGCATAACGCAGGGTATGAGGCTTTGGGAATAGACGATCGGTTTGTATTTCTTGGGGCAAAAGTAAAAGCCCAGGATGTTGGTGTGGCGGTTGAGTGCATGCGCAAAATGGGAATTCATGGTTTGACGTGTACTATTCCACATAAAGTTGAGGTAATGAAATTTTTGGATGAAATTGATGAAACAGCCAAAAAGATTGGAGCCGTTAATACCGTCTTGAACAAAAATGGAAAATTAATAGGTTTTAATACCGATTGGCAGGGAACTGTTATTCCTTTGGAAAAAATAATAAGCTTGTCTGGCAAAAAAGTTTTGGTTTTGGGGGCTGGGGGAGCGGCTCGGGCGATTGTTTTTGGTTTATTAAAAAAAGGAGCAAAAGTAAAAATATTTAATAGAACAAAAGAAAAAGCCGTAAAATTGGCACAAGAATTCAATTGTCAGGTGACTAGTTTGAGTATTAAATCTGAAATAAGAGATTTTGACATCATTATCAATACAACTTCTGTGGGAATGAAACCATTGGAAAAAGAAACACCAATTTCAACGAAATTTATTACTAATAAACAGATCGTTTTTGACATCGTTTATGTTCCTTTTGAGACAAAGTTGTTGAAAGAAGCGAAAAAAAGAGGAGCGAGAATTATTCATGGTACCGAAATGCTTTTACATCAGGGTACGACTCAGTTTGAGATATATACTGGTCATAAGGCACCGGAAGAAGTTATGCGAAAAATATTATATGAAAAAAATTAAAATTTGTACACCAGTTATAGGAGAGACTCTAAAAAAGTTTCTAAAAAATCTTGATCAAGTTCAAGAGATTTCTTCTATAGTTGAATTGCGAGTTGATAAAATAAAAAATTTAAGTGTAAAAGATCTTGTTTTGGTAAGAAAAAGAACAAAAAAAGAGGCTATTTTAACCAGTCGGAGGAAGGATATTATTTTAAAGTCTTTAAATTTGGGATTTGATTTTATAGATATTGATGTTTCAATGATAAATGATCTAAAATTATCAAGATTCAAACAATCAAAAATCATCTTATCTTTCCACGATGATGAAAAAACCCCCGGAATCCAAGAATTAACAGTGTTGGTTCACCATATGAGAGAATATAATATTGAAGTAATAAAAATTGCCACCATGGTTAATGACGATCAGGATATTAAAAATTTATTACAAATTTTATTAAATAAAAAAAAGAACGAAAAGATAATCATAATTGGAATGGGTAAAAAAGGTCAAATTATTCGGATTTTAGGGCCATTATTAGGTTCATTTTTAACCTTTGCATCGACTAAATTTGGAGCAACCGCACCTGGGCAAATAGATATTGATAAAATGAAAAATATTTATAAGTTATTAAATTATAGTTAAAAGCTCGATACCACTATAGGGTATCTTCGCTTTAAAAAAAATCATATGGCAGGTAATATGTTTGGACAAATTTTTCGGGTAACAACCTTTGGCGAGTCCCATGGAGGGGCGGTTGGTTGTGTGGTTGATGGTTGTCCACCCGGTTTAAAAATAATTGAGGCAGATATTCAAAAAGATTTAGATCGAAGACGCCCAGGACAAAGTAAAATTACAAGCCCGAGAAAAGAAGAGGATAGGATTGAGATTTTATCGGGTATTTTTGAAGGAAAAACAACCGGCACGCCAATTATGATGATGGCTTGGAATAAAGATGCCCGACCTGAGGATTATGAAAATTTAAAAGACATTTTTAGACCGTCTCACGCTGATTTTACATACGAAAAAAAATATGGAATTAGAAATTGGCAGGGGTCAGGACGGGCCTCGGCTCGCGAAACATTGGCGCGAGTGGCGGCCGGGGCGATTGCAAAAATATTTTTAAAAGAAAAGCTGGGAATAGAATTTTTAGCTTATGTTGAACAAGTGGGGGAAATAAAAACAGAAATTGATTTTAATAAAGTCACATCCGAACAGATAGAGTCAAATATCGTTCGATGTCCTGATGGAAAAGTCGCTACACGAATGATTCAATATGTCGATATCTTGAAACAAGAGGGGGATTCGATCGGGGGAGTCATCAGGGGAGTTATTAAAAACGTTCCTATTGGTTTAGGAGAACCGGTTTTCGATAAATTATCAGCCGATTTGGGAAAAGCAATGTTGTCAATTCCGGCCGTCAAAGGATTTGAAATCGGGTCGGGATTTGAAGGGGTGAAGATGAACGGGAGTCAACATAATGATCTGTTTTATGCCGACCTGCCTGCCGGCAGGCAGGTAAAAATTCGGACTAAAACTAATTTTTCCGGCGGGATTCAAGGCGGAATTTCAAACGGCGAAGATATATATTTTCGAGTTGCCTTTAAACCGGTATCGACGATTAGAAAAGAACAGAATACGGTCGATCAAAAAGGTCAAAACGTAAAGTTGAAAGTAGCTGGTCGGCATGACCCCTGCGTTTTGCCAAGAGCGGTGCCGATCGTTGAAGCCATGGCAGCGTTAGTAATTATTGATCATTATTTAAGAAATAAAGCTCAAAATTATCAGTTATAAAAGCTTGATAACGAAATTCTTTATCGGAAAACAACAAACCGAAAAAAATTTGTCATCTTCGCTTTTTAAAATAACTAATGTATGAAAAACAAACTTGAAGATTTACGAAAACAAATCGATGCAATTGACGAATCGATAGTCGTTTTATTGGCCAAAAGGATGGAGACGGTTAAAAAAATTGGACAGTTAAAAAAGAAAATTAATATTCCAGTTCTTGATAAATCCCGCTGGCAGAAAGTAATCAAATCAAAAAAAGGCTACATTAAAAAAATTTGGGAGATAATTCATGAAGAAGCGTTAAAAGTTGAAAAATCTCTATGAAGAAAAAAATAGCGATTATTGGTGATGGGCGATTTGGGCAGGTCCTTTTTAAGTTATTAAAGGATGATTTCTTTGCGTCTATTTTTAACAGTGAAACTTCTAAAACGGAAAACGATTTAAATAAAATTTATGAAAACGAGGTTATATTTTTTGCTGTACCGATTTCCGCATTTGAGTCGGTGATAAAAAAACATAAAAAATATTTTAAAGATAATCATCTTTTAATCGATGTTTTATCGGTGAAAATGCATCCGAAAAAAATCTTTAAAAAATATTTAAAAGGATTTAAAACACAGGCATTATTAACACATCCGATGTTTGGACCGGACAGCAGTAAGACTGGTTTTAATGATTTACCATTGATTATGGATCAATTTAAAGCAGATGATAATAATTATGATTTTTGGAAGAATTTTTTTGTAAAAAAAGGATTAAAAGTAATTCAAATGTCAGCTCAAAAACACGACCAATTAGCGGCAAACTCACAAGGGGTGACTCATTTTATTGGTAGAATGTTGGGCGAATTAAAATTCGCCCCTACACCAATCGATTCGATTGGGACAAGAAAACTTCTTGAGGTAATGGAACAAACCTGTAATGACACCTGGCAGTTATTTAACGATCTGCAAAATTTTAATCCGTACACTAGGTCAATGAGAATAAAATTAGGACGGGCGTATGATTTATTAAATAGAAAAAAAATTATTTTTGGTATTCAAGGTGGAAAAGGAAGTTTTAATGAAGAGGCCATCATGTTTCATATCAAAAAAAATAAAATAAAAAAATTCCAAATTAAATATTTATACACAAGTGAAAAAGTTCTAAAAAATTTACACGAAGGCAATATTGATTTTGGACTGTTTGCCATTCAAAACGCGGTTGGGGGAGTGGTTGAGGAATCAACTCATGCAATGGCCAAGTATAAATTCAAAATAGTTGAAGAGTTCCAGATATTGATCAGTCATTTTTTGATGAAGAGAAAAGATATGGATATTAATAGTATTAAAACTATTATGGCTCATTCGCAAAATTTCCGTCAATGTAAAAATAATTTGGCAAAAAAATTTGTCAATTTAAAGCAACTGAGCGGACAGGGAGATTTGCTTGACACGGCAAGGTGTGCTGAAGCTTTGGTAACTGGAAAATTGGATAAAAACACGGCTATTTTAGGCCCAAAAATTTTGGCGGAAATATATAATCTAGAAATAATTGCTGAAAATTTACAGGATAGTCAGAATAATTTAACCAGTTTTTTTCTTGTCAGTCGATAAAATTTTACAAATTTAGTATTATAGTTAATTATGAATATTCAAGGCAGAATGGATTTAATCAAACAGGTTGGGGAAGAGATTATTCAGGAAGAAGAATTAAAAAAATTACTTGAAAGTGGGGAAGAGCTCATCGCCTATGATGGATTTGAACCGTCAGGACAGATCCATATTGCTCAGGGAATCGTTCGGGCAATAAATGTCAATAAAATGATTAAAGCCGGGGTTAAGTTCAGGATGTGGGTAGCTGATTGGCACGCAATGGCCAACAATAAAATGGGCGGGGATCTGGAAAAAATCAAAATAGTTGGAAAATACTTTATTGAAGTTTGGAGAGCAAGCGGAATGGATCTTTCAAAGGTAGAATTTATGTGGGCATCTGATATGGCCAAGAATTCTGATTACTGGAAGTTAGTAGTTCAAGTTGGAAAATCAAATGCCTTAAAACGCTTCATTAGAACGGCCGAAATGATGGGTCGTGAGGAATCATTAGACAAACTAACTGGTGCTCATATTATTTATTCCTGCATGCAAGTGGCCGATATTTTTATGTTGGGGGCTAAAATTACTCAACTGGGAATGGATCAGCGAAAAGTAAATATGCTAGCACGAGAAGTTGGGCAGATGTTAGGATTCTGGAAACCAGTCGTTGTCTCACATCACATGCTTATGGGTTTATCCAAGCACGCCAACCCAGTTCTAACCTCGGAGGTTAGAACTGGGTTGGCAGAGAGTGCTATTCAGAGAACAATTGAGAGAAAAATGTCAAAGTCGATGCCGGATTCGGCAATCTTTATGACCGATACCACCGAAGATATTCAAAGAAAGATCAATAAAGCTTACTGCTTAGAGGGGGATATTAAAGAAAATCCGGTCCTTGAATATTATAAATATATTGTCTTTGAGTCACTGGAAAAATTAGCCATTTCCGAAGTAAAAATTGAAAGGCCGGATAAATTTGGTGGTAACATTTCTTTTAAAACCTTTACTGAGTTGGAACAAACTTTTGCCGAAAAAAAAGTCCACCCGATGGATCTCAAGGCCGTTTTGATCAAATACTTAGATCAACTGATTGAGCCGGTAAGACGCCATTTTGAGGAAGACGAGACGGCAAAAAAACTATTAGAACAGGTAAAAAGTTTTCAAATAACGAGATAAAAATATGAATAAAAAATTGTTTGTGGGAAGTCTGGATTTTAATGTTAAAGATATTGAGTTGGAGGAGCTATTTAAGACCGTTGGTAAAGTAGTTTATGCTGAAATCGTGAGATTTTTCGATAAAAAATCAAAAGGATTTGGATTTGTAGAAATGGATACGGTTGAAGAAGCTCAAAAAGCTATTGAAAAATTAAACGGAAGTGAATTTCGAGGTAGAAAGATTATAGTGAGCGAATTTAAACCAAAATCCTAAATTTTACTTTCTTAAAGGGATTTTAATACCAAGAAGCCCAATGGCAACACTGGTATGAGCTGGTCTACCTTTTTCAGCAGACAAATTAAATTCTTGAGGTTTGGCATATTCTGACTGAAAATCTCCACTAACAGCAGGTGTTTTTGTAACTATAACAGCTGCGATTGGGAAGTTGCCTAGAGTTATTCCGTAATATTTTGTTGTATCTGGATTCGCCATGAGGACAGTATACAAAAAAAAATTATTACTGTCAAGCGAATTTAGATTGTCGCAAGTGTATTATGCTCAATGAGAGCAACCCCTTTTTTTACAAATATTTTTGTGATCTTTTTATTCATCACATTACTTATTCCTCGGGTTGAGCCAAATATTAAATCTTTGTTTTCCAATTGATATTCCAATCCTTCAGTAGTAATTCCTTCTAATTTCTCACTGATGGGAATAATTGAGACTTCCTCACCAATCTTACCGTTAATCGTTATTTCTTTATTTAAAATATATATTTCTTTTTTTCCTTCAATAATTTTAATTTTTATTGTTTGATTTTCAGTTTGAATCTTTGTGATTAAAAAAATATTGGCGATCATGTGGTCGATACGGTTGCCTAAAATACCAAAAATTATTATTTCCTTGAATTTTCTTTTTAGACATAGATCGATGGCTAATTCAAAATCTGTTTTGTTTTTTTTCCTTGGGTATTTAATTATTTTTGTAGGGGCGGACCTCTGTGTCCGCCCTATATTTTTTAAGATATTTTTTGGCGTAGAATCAAAATCGCCAATAATTATTTGAGGAGTTAATCCTAATTTAAGAATATGTTTGGCACCACCATCGACTGCAATCAAACAATCTGTTTTTTTAACAATTTTTTTCGCCTGGCTTAAATTTGAGAGATTCCCATTTACAAAAACAATAGCTCGTTTCATATGTTATATATTTTACAATATCCGTTGACAGAAAATTTTTTATTTGTCATAATGGAGCAAATTTAGGGGAGCCAAAATAGAGCTGAGAGCCCCTCACCTATAGGTGAGGGGGACCCTTGGAACCTGTTCGGGTAATACCGACGAAGGGAAAATATGAAACAGTATCTTCTACCAGTATTTGTAAGTATTTTGATTTTGTTTTTTTGGCAGACCATAGTAACGATCTTTCATATAGAGCAATGGATATTGCCAGCTCCGGTACAGATTCTTAATTCATTTTGGCAATCCCGTTCATTAATTTTTTATCATCTTATCCCAACCATTATTGAAGCAATAATCGGGTTAATCGGGGCGGTTTTTATCAGTATTTTCATAGCCGTACTGATGGAAAGATTTACGACGATGCGAAAAATTATTTATCCGTTTTTGATTCTTTCCCAAACAATTCCTTTCATTATTCTGGCTCCGCTTTTAACTCTCTGGTTTGGATTTGGAATATTACCAAAAATAATTATTGTTATTCTTGTTTGTTTTTTCCCGATCGTCATTAACCTTTTTGACGGATTCCATGGAGTTGATCCGGCCGTTTTGCGATTAATGACTTCGATGGGAGCCAATCAAAGACAGATATTTAAATGGGTAAAATTGCCGGCTAGTTTACCAAGTTTTTTTTCCGGTTTGCGGATTGCAGCAGCTTATTCTATCCTTGGCGCAGTTGTCAGCGAATGGACGGGGGCCGACCGGGGGTTGGGAATTCTTCTTATCAGATCGACCAAGTCGTATTTAACGGATCGAGTCTTTGCAGTTATTGGAATAATTACAATATTGAGCATGATCGCTGTTTTGTTAGTTGAAATGATCGCCAGAATATCTATTCCCTGGCACTATTATAAATTAAAAAAAATATCATGAAAAAAATAATTTTTTTAGTACTTATATTAATAGTTTTAGGTTTTGTGTTTGGAAAAAAAGTGGATAAACTAACAAAACCTAATGTTCAAAAACAAAAAGTGACTGTGCTTTTAGATTGGTTTCCAAATACAAATCATACTGGTATCTATGTGGCGCGTGAAAAAGGGTTTTTTTCCAAAGAAAATTTAGACGTGACAATTTTACAGCCGGGTGAAGGAGAGAATAATCAGATAGTGGCCGCAGGAAAAGCCGACTTTGGTATCAGTAGTCAAGAGTCTGTTATCCAAGCAAGAGTTGCCGGAATTCCATTAGTTTCAATCGCAGCGATTATCCAACATAACACCTCTGCTTTTGCCTCCTTGGAAAAAAACAACATAAAATCAGTCAAGGATTTTGAGGGAAAACGTTATGGAGGTTGGGGCTCTCCAATAGAAGAAACCGTCATAAAAGCTGTCATGAACGAAGCTGGCGCCGACTATTCAAAAGTAAAAAATATCACCATTGGTGAGACTGATTTTTTTAAGACGATTGGCCGTGACAGTGATCTCCAATGGATCTTTTACGGATGGGATGGAATTGAGGCAAAACGACGTGGAATAAAACTGAACACGATAATGTTAAAGGATTTAAATCCGATTCTTGATTATTATACCCCGGTAATCGTAACCAACGAAAATCATGTAAAAAATCAAAAAGAACTGGTGACAAAATTTATGAAAGCAGTCGCCCAAGGATATGAATTTTCCATAAAAAATCCGACGGAAGCATCTCAGATTCTTATAAAGTCAGCCCCTGAATTAAATAAAGAATTAGTCAAGCAAAGCCAGGTATATTTGAGTCGAGAATATCAATCAGATGCTGCAAGGTGGGGGATACAACAGGAAATTGTTTGGACGCGGTATGCGCAGTGGTTATATAATCAAAAATTAATAAATAAAATGGTTAACGTCAAGAATGCTTTTACCAATCAATTTTTGCCATGAAAAGTCAATCAAAATTAAAAATAAATAATCTTTCTCTATCTTTTGAAGAAGAAATTATTAAAAACATTTCTTTGGAGGTTAATCAGGAAGAAATTATTAGTATTATTGGTCCTTCCGGGTGTGGAAAAAGTACTTTATTTAATATAATTTCCGGCATATTAAGACAAAATAAAGGAGTAATAAAAATTGACGGTATTGAAGAAAAAAAAAGACAGGGCAAGTTCGGTTATATGTTTCAAGAACCGCTCCTTTTTTCTTGGCTTAAAGTTTTGGAAAATGTCATGTTGGGTTATGAAATCAAAGGCTTTAAAAAAGAACAGGCAAAATTAAAAGCGCAAGATTTATTAAAAAAATTTAATCTTTTTGAATACGCAAATTTTTACCCTGACAGCCTTTCCGGAGGGATGAAGCAAAAAGTGGCCTTACTGCGGACAATTGCTTTTAACTCATCGATACTCCTATTAGATGAGCCTTTTGGATCATTAGACGCAATCACCCGAAGTTCTCTCCACTTGTATTTATTGGAAATCTGGAAGAAATTAAAACTGACAGTTATTTTTACGACCCACGATATCAGAGAAGCAATATTTCTATCAGACAGAGTTTATATTTTAAGTAAAAAACCAGCCACGATTATTGACTGTTTAAAAATAAATTTACCTCGACCAAGAAAGACAGAAGACATAACTTCTAAAAAATTTGTCGAGTTGGAAAAAAAACTAATCAGCCTGTTATAAGGTGTATGGAGTATTTAATTTAAACTGATTGTTCTGCGTTCTTTTAATTATTTTTTCGGCATTTGGGAATTGTCTTTTTATTTTATTGATATCTTGTCCACGGTCGTGGGTAAGATAGAGAACTTGATCAGCCTCGGCGTAACTGAAACCAAATTCTTTTTCATCAGTCTGTCCGTCCCAGAACCCGGCGGTTGGTTTAGCGTGAATTATTTCTTCTGGAACTTTTAGGTATTTAGCCAATTGATAAATTTGAGTTTTGTAAAGATGAGAAATTGGTTCAAGGTCGGAGGCGGCATCACCGAAACGGGTAAAATAACCGAGTAATTTTTCAGATTTATTTTCCGTACCGCAAACTAAACCTCCAATTTGTTTAGCCAAATCAAAGAGGATAATCATTCGAACGCGAGCCATAATGTTGCCTAGTCGAATTTTATTCAAAGAAGGCGAAGATATCAAATTTTTTGCGGTTTGTTGTTTTCCGTCAAAAAATTTCGATACCGAGCCTTCAACTTGAAGCTGATCAACAATTTTTTTTATAGAAACATTAACAACATTAATTCCTTTTAAATTAATTCCTGACTTTTTTCTAGATTTGTAATCCATCTGGACGGCAAAGATACTTTCTGGTGGCAAAGCTTTTTTCAATAAATAAAGAACAACGGTCGAATCAATTCCCCCGGAAAGTCCGAGGACCACTTTATCAATTCCTTGTTCTTTAAAGATTTTTTTCAAGAAATTTGTTATTTTATCAGCTTCTTGTTTTGGGTTGATCAAAAGCGGGTTTTGCATGAGTATAGTATACTAATTAAGCATGAAAAATAATATCGCCTTAATTGTTGGCAGGTTTCAGCCCTTTCATAAAGGCCATCTTTTTTTGATTAAAAAGGCCTTAGAAAAAGCGGACAAAATCATCATCGGAATTGGAAGTGCTAATATTTTAGATGCTAATAATCCAATCGACTATGAAACAAGAAGAAAAGTCATAAGGTCAGTTTTTTATAAAGAAGGAATTGGAAATAAATTAATTAAAATCGTGCCTCTAGCTGACTATTTTGATGATAAAAAATGGTTGGCTAATTTAAGAAAGCAGGTTGGGAAATTTGATCTAGCGCTAGGTAATAATAACTGGACAAATAATATTTTGAAAAAAGCTGGTTTTAAGGTTCTAGAAGTTGATTATTATAAAAGACCGTTATACGAAGGGTGGAGGATAAGAAAGTTGATCCAAGAAGGCAAAAAATGGCAGGATCGAGTCCCAAAATACCTAATTAAATCAATTTCAAATTTCATCCCGCAAATGGCGGGATCAAATTTTCAACATGTTGTCCTCGGGGGAACTTTTGATCACTTTCACAAGGGTCATGAAGCGCTTTTAACAAAGGCCTTTGAAATAGGGAAAAAAATCACAATCGGAATTGCTACAGAAGAAATTTATAAAGATAAATTTTTATTAGAATCAATTGAACCGTTTGAGATAAGAAAAAAATCTGTAGAAAAATTCATTAAAAAATACCTTACCCACGGCCGTGGGATAGATATAATTCCGTTTTCAGAATTTACAGGAGGAGCGGACAAGCAACAAGATATTGATGCGATTGTGGTTTCAAAGGAGACTTTCCCAAATGCTCTAAAAATTAACGAACTTAGAGAAAAAAATAAATTAAAACTATTGATGATAGTCATAATCGAAGATATTTTAGCCGAGGACGGGAAGCTTATCAGTTCGGAAAGAATTAGAACTGGAGAAATTGATAGGGAGGGCAAAAAATTCGAAATTCGAAATTCGAAATTAGAAAATAAAGAAATAATCATGCCTGAGAGCATAAGACCCATCTTGCAAAGACCATTAGGAAAAGTTTACAAAACTACAAAACAATTACTCCAAGCATTTAAATTATCAAATCACCCTCTTTTGATAGCGGTTGGAGATATTATTGTTGATTCATTATTAAAAGAAAAGATTGATCCGGATATAAAAATAATCGATTTTAGATCGAGAAGAGAGCCGATAAACCTAAAATCTAAAATCCAAATGACAAATCAAATCCAAAATCAAAACAAACCAGGAACAATAAATCTAAAGACTTCACAAATTATTCAGAAAAAAATAAAAATGGCCATTTATAAAAAAGAAAAATCTTGGCTCGTTGTTGAAGGCGAAGAAGATCTTCTTACTTTACCAGCAATATTATTTGCCCCATTAAATTCTTTGGTTTTGTACGGCCACTGGCAGTATGGAATCATTGCGGTTGAGGTTGATGAGAAGATAAAAAATGAAGTGAGGAAAATTATTGAGAGATTTGAATAATTATTAAAAACCAACTATCTTAGATGGAAACAATTACTTTTGTTAAAAACATTTATAGTATTCTGTTGTGCTGGAAAAGACAGAACTGCGGCGCCATTTTTATTCGGTGTTGAACATTGACCATCAACACCTGATTCCTGACTTCTATTTTGAGGATTATATAAACAGCCAACACAAAAGCTTTTTATAAAACTTTCAATTACTTGTTTTCTTAATTCATCAGTCAAGCTTTCCAGCTGTACTTTAAATTGAATTTCCGAAGAAGATTCACCTGTCTTATAAATTCGTGGATCATAATATCGTCGATATTTCATTAAGAGAATAATACTTCTTCTTCTTCTTCTTTTCAAGCGAATTTTATGGAAAATAGATTGTTCTGCCAAGTCAAATCTAACCGGGGCGGTTGTACAAGGTTGGCAAAGTAATTTTTATGCTATAATTTTAGCCATGGTAGATAGATATCAACCGTCAGAATTTGAAGAAAAATGGGTAGAGGAATGGGAGAAGACAGGAGTTTATAAAGTTCATAAAGTTATAAAGTCCATAAAGTCGGTAAACAAAAAACAGTATGTCCTTGCTATGTTCCCATATCCTTCAGGGGCAGGACTTCATGTTGGTCACGTCCGTAATTATACTGGCACAGACGTTGTTGCCCGATATTTTAGAATGAATGGTCACTCCGTCTTACACCCAATGGGCTGGGATGCTTTTGGATTACCGGCAGAAAACGCGGCTGTCAAAGCCAAAAAAAATCCGATGGATATGGTTCCCGAACACATAGAAACTTTTAAAAAACAAATGAAGTCGTTGGGATTTTCCTACGATTGGGACCGGGAATTTACAACGACCGATCCAAACTATTATAAATGGACCCAATGGTTATTCATTCAGTTTTATAAAATGGGTTTGCTTTACAAAAAAAATGCTCCGATTAATTATTGTCCAAAATGCAAAACCGGACTGGCTGAAGAAGAAGTCTTACCTGATGGAACTCATGAGCGATGTGGAAATAAAATTGAAAAACGGGATCTTCCTCAGTGGGTTTTTAAGATCACAAAATATGCCGACCGTTTACTATCTGATTTAGAAGGTCTTGATTGGCCAAAAGGAATCTTGGAAATGCAAAGAAATTGGATAGGGAAGAAAGAAGGAATAAACATCAAGTATCAAGTATCAAGTATCAAGTATCAAGTAGAATGCTTTACAACTACTCCAGTAAACTTTGGAGCTACCTTTTTGGTTGTTGCTCCAGAGCATGAATTAATAAAAAAAATATTAAAAAAAGAAATAAAAGTACCAGAGTCAAACTATAAGGAAGTTAAAAAATATGTTGAATGGGCAACTGGAGAAAGCGAGCAAGATAGATTAAAAGTGAACAAAGAAAAAACTGGAGTTTTTACAGGATTATATGCAATTAACCATGTTAATAAAAAAGAAATTCCAATTTATGTGACTGATTTTGTTTTGGCAACAGTAGGAACAGGAGCCGTCCAAGGTTGTCCTGGTCATGATATGCGCGATTTTGAATTTGCTAAGAAATTTAATTTGCCAATTCCCAGAGTAGTTACAGGTCTAAAAGGAGAAACTGGTTCTATAGAAAAAACTGAAGATGTTGTTGAACACGGTGGAGTAATGGTTAACTCTGATTTTTTGAATGGAATTTCGTTTGAAAAGGCGATGAAAAAAACAATGGATTATTTTGAAGAAAAGGGTTGGGGAAAAAGAGTGACGACTTACCATTTGAGAGACTGGATTTTTTCAAGACAGCGATATTGGGGAGAACCTATTCCAATGGTTAATTGTAAAAAATGTGGTTGGAACCCAATTCCTGAAAGCGAATTACCATTGAAGTTGCCTTATGTAAAATCGTATGAGCCAACAGAAACGGGGGAGTCTCCACTTTCAATCATCCCTGAGTTTGTAAATACCATATGTCTAAAATGCGGTGGAAAAGCTCAGCGAGAAACCGATACAATGCCAAACTGGGCAGGATCTTGCTGGTATTTCTTGGCTTTTGCTTTTTGGAACCAACATGAAGACTCGGCAGCGCAATTTTTATCACACGAGAGTCTCACCTCCGCTTCGCGGGGTCCCCTCGAAAGTGAAAAAATTGCATCTGCCTCATCTTTGCCACCATCAATTTCAAATTTCAAATTAAAAATTGAAAATTCCGGAAGTTGGCTTCCGGTTGACTGGTATTTAGGCGGGGCCGAGCACGCCGTTTTACATCTTCTTTATTCCCGTTTTTGGGTTAAAGCATTATATGATCTGAAACTTTTAAACTTCAAAGAACCATTTTTGCGACTGAGAAACCAGGGAATGATACTAGCCGAAGACCATCGGAAAATGAGTAAATCATTTGGAAATGTAATAAGTCCTGATAGTGTGATAAATGAATTTGGAGCTGATGCCTTACGGATTTATGAAATGTTTATGGCGCCTTTTAATCAGGAAATTTCTTGGGCAACAAAATCTCTGCAAGGAAGTTATAGATTTGTAAAACGCATTTGGGATTTATATCAGAATTATGTAGGGAACAAAAATTTTTGTTCCGTACAAGAAGAAGATAAGCAGTTGGTTGTGAAATTGCAAAAAACAATTAGAAAAGTCACATCCGATATTCCTGAGGTTAAATTTAATACTTCAATCGCCTCAATGATGGAGTTTTTAAATGAGTGGGAGAAAACGTTAGGTGTTATGGGTTATGGGTTAAGTGGAAAAAATGCAAAAATGTTTTTGCAGATCTTAGCTCCATTTGCACCATTTATGACCGAAGAGATCTGGAAAAATGTTCTTCGAGAAAAAAAATCAATTCATCTGTCAGCTTGGCCGACTGTCGAGGGAGAAATAGTTGAAGAAGAATTAATTATTCCTATTCAAGTCAACGGTAAACTTCGGTCCACCCTAAGAGTGTCCAGGTATGAAATATCAAAAGATATAGTTGAAAAAAAAGCCTTGCAAGATGAAAAAGTGAAGAAATATGTGGAAGCGAAAGAATATAAAGTAATCTATGTTCCGGGGAAAATAATTAATTTTATTGTAAGATAAATTTATGGATAGACAGAAGTATGTTAATGCTTTAAAAAAACAATTGGAACCTAATGTTTTTAATCATTCTTTGGCCCTTGAAGCCTGTATGGCAGGGCTTTATGATCATTTTGCCCAGAACAACCTATTGGCCGATGAAAAGGCAACAAAGGAAGAGTGGATGTTGTCAGGACTACTTCATGACATAGATTATTCGGGAGAATTTAAACCAACTCATCCTCAAAAAACTTTAGAAGCCTTAGCAAAATATGATCTGTCAATTTCCGAAACTGTCCACAACATCATCAAGGCTCATGCACCGGATTTAACCGGCAGAAAACCACAAAATAAAGCTGAATGGTCAATATTGTGTGCTGACAGTCTTACTGGATTAATTATGGCGGTTGCCTTTGTTTATCCTTCAAGAAAATTAGCAGATGTTAAATTATCTTCGGTTATAAAAAGATTACTCAAAGAACCAAAGTTCGCTGCGGGTACTCGTCGAGAAGAAATAAAAACATGTGTAAATCCTGAAGGATTGAATTTACCTATTGATAAATTTGTTGAAATTTGTTTGAATTCAATGAAGGGGATCTCTGATAAGATTGGAGTTTAAAAAAATGAAAATTTTTTTTTTGAATATTGTTTTTTTCTTGCTTTTTTTAGACCTGCTTTATATAAAAGCATATTTTTATGGGTTTATAAATATTAACTACTTTTTAGTTAGTATGGCAAAATTTGTTCCGGCAAGCCTTTCGTATTATTTGTTCTTACCTTTTTATTATTTATTTTTTCTACCTATAGAATGGTTGTTATTTGGATTATTTAGACTTGATAAAATTTATTACAATCTTATCCTGACATTCTCCTTAGATATTTTTCTTACTACGGCCTACTTAGTTTTAATGTTTTTTATATCAAAACGACTCTGGATAAAAATATTTGGCAAAAAATGAAAATTATTTTCTTTCAATTGATACATCTGCATGTGATATTGGATCTTCGATTGGTTCAAGATGAGTGGATATAGTTACCTTATCGATTGCGTCTCTAATGTCTTTTTCAATTTTTTCGAGCAGATCATGACCTCTTTTAACCGACCAGAGTCCCGGTACTAACACGTGAAAAGAAACAAATCTTCTCTGAGCAGACTGACGTGTCCTAAGACCATGAAAATTTAATCCTCTCCGCTCATATTTATTAAAAATAGATCTAACGATATTTATTTCTTCAGTAGAAATTGAGGTATCTAATAAACCCAATACGGAACGCTTCATCAGTTTAAAACCAGTGTAAATGATATTAATGGCAACGAGAATAGCAACGACTGGATCCATTATCTGCCATCCCGTTATGATAACAAAAAAGATGGCAACGACGACTCCAATTGTAGTAATTACATCAGTCATTAAATGATGTCCGTCGGCCTCAAGAGCGATCGAATGATGTTTTATTCCAACCTTCAAAAGTTTTAAAGCCACAACGTAATTGATAATGGAGGCGATGATTGAAATCCCCAAACCCAGGTAGGCCTGTTCAATAATTCTTGGAAAAATTATCCGGTTAATTGCACTATAAATAATAGCTACAGCAGCAATAAATATAAACAATCCTTCCATGATGCTCGCGAAATACTCTACCTTTGAATGACCGTATTTATGTTCTTCGTCCGGGGGTTGTTCGGCTATTTTTAACATGATCAAGGCAATTATGGCGGCGGCCAAATTAACTAATGATTCAATAGCATCTGATAAAAGTCCGACCGATCCGGTCAAAAAATAGGCAATCGTTTTAAGGGTTATAGTAACAATGGCGGTAAAAATCGAAAGCCATGCAAATTTGGTCAGTGAAGAATTTTTCATAATTCAAAATGTTCAAAAATATCAATAATCCCGTTTTCGTCAACGGATTTTCCAACATAGCCGCTTCTTCCTTTTGACAAAACTAATTTTTTAAGATCTTTAGTGGCATTTCCCATGGCTCCAGCATATCCGCAGACACCAATAAAATCCCAATCGGTCAAGCTGTCACCAACACCTAAAATATCTTCAGTCTTAATTTGATACAGGTTAACAATTTCCAAAATCGATTGTTTTTTTGAAATTCCGGAAGTGGTAATATTTCCAAAAAAATATCCTTTAATAGCTGGGTGAGTGCTCCAACCAATTACTAATCTTTCTTTATATTCTGAAAATATTTGTTCAACAATTTTTCGTTCTTCATCAGTTTTTGTTACTGGTAAAATCTTAATTATTTCGCTTTTTTTTATCTGATTAATCATATCTTCAACCATAATCGGTTCAAAAGATAAAGTAAAATTATGAAGTTTTGTAATTTCATTTTTTTGATTTTTTTGGATAAAATATTTATCTGTCGTGTAAGCTTCAATATAGATATTGTTGTCTAATATTTTTTTTGTTAAACCAGTAGCGATGTTGTTTTCTATAACGTGTTTTTTTACTACTGTTAGATTTGAAGAGTCAATCAAAATTGCTCCGGCTAAAGCAGTTTGAATATTATTTAGCTGAGCGTCGTCAACAATTTTTTTAACTGAATAATAAGGTTTAGCGCTGCATAAAATTATGTATATACCTTTTTCTCTAATTTGTTTTAGCTTGTTGATAACTTCTAATGAAGGGTAGGGAGCATTAAAACCTGCTTTATCACCAACAATGACGCCATCTACATCTAAAACGATGGCTTTAATTTTGTTCATCGGGTGAGCCCAGTGAGACTCGAACTCACAACCAACAGCTTAAAAGGCTGCTGCTCTGCCAGTTGAGCTATGGGCCCTTCGACTCGCTACCGCTCGCTCAGGGTACGAAGTAGAATACCATTCTATCAAGTTGAAATGATTATTTCATCTGATTTTCTGAAGTTATCTAATCATTTTCATCATTATTGTTATTTCTATTATTATTGTTATTATTACGGTTTTCATTTTCATTGTTATTATGATTGCTATTATCAGAATTTGATTCGGGCACATTAGTAGATGGAGGAGTAGTAGGTTCTTGAACTGTGGGCTGAGGTAAAGCTTCATATTGAATAGAGGGCTGATTTACTATTTCATTCATTTCTTCAATTGTTTGTTCTATTGTTTCTTGAGTATCATCTATTTGTTCGGATACTGTTGTAATTTCAGTTATAGGTGTAGGCGTAACCGTTGGTATTATGTTTTGAGCTGACTGTTGTACGACTGGTTGTGACACTGTTGCGTTGGACGCAGTGGGGGTGATAACAAATTCTTTTTGTTTTTCACTTAAAACTGACGATACTTCATTAAGTTTCACAATATATTTTTCCGCGGCTTTTTTCTTTTCAAAAGGATCTGATATTTGAGAAATAGAAATAGCGGTTGATTCAACTTGAGTGTCTAATCGACTTAAAGTTTCTACACTGTTTTTTGGTGATAAAATTTTTTCAATTTCATTAGATCTTCTAGAAACTAAATCAATACTAAAATCCACTTGTTTATTTAAAACCTTACTAGTAGCTAATACAAAATCTTCAAATTTTAGCTTAAGAGGATATAGTTTATTCCCGGGATAAGTTCTGTTACTAACATAGATTATTCCACCTAATAAAAGAAGTCCAAAAAACATTACCCAAATAAAATAATCAAAAACTTTTTTTATTAATGCCATAGTATTTTTTTACCCC
>CABIKN020000014.1 GCA_902200405.1 Candidatus Roizmanbacteria bacterium
ATCAGTTCAATCACACTGCCAATTTTTGGGAAGTTGAATTCGTCAACACCGGTGGTTGGTTTGCCTTCGGTAAAATGCCGCCAGATGCTGATTTCCAGGAATCGATTATCTTTTTTTCCTGAAGAGCCAGGATAGACAACTAATTCACCCGGTATCCCACCAAATAAATTTCTAACGTATTTTGCTTTTTTCACAATTTGATTAATTTTTAACCCAACTATTTCTCCATACTCATACTTACCTTTGAAATCTTCTTCAACTATAGTAGTTTTTATATTTCCAAAATTGTCAATATGTCCAATATATAATTCATCAAGTTCAGGAATAATATTTGTCGATATTTCTTCCAATTCTAGTTCATCTTCGAGATAATCCATCAAGTGAGCTGAGATTCTAGAATATAAATCACGTGAATGAAACTGGCCTTTTTCATTAAGCCCTCTATAAACATAAAGCTCTTCAATTCTGCTTTTAATCATCGAAAAGTCATATCCTGAATTTGGCCCCAATAAGTGTATTCCTGATTTTAGTCTCATTATTACTGGCTTTGCTCCTTCAGCTTTTTCAATACTTTGACGAGAGTGGATGCGTGGATCCGTATTTTGAAAAATCACAGTCTCCAAAGGTCTTCCGTATCTTTCAACATCCTCAACTAGTTGATTGAGCAAAAAACTTGTATGAATGGTCGATGGGGTTGATCCAACAAATGTGATATCCAATGTCGTGGAATCTTTCAAGAAACCCTCGACGGCAATTTTAATTTCTGCGCAAGACAAACTATCAAAAGCTAGATCAGCAACAACAAATAATTTTTTCATAGGATTATTTTATTCGATCCAGGACATAATTTGTAATATCATCAAAGTTGACGATCCCTTCCAATCTTTTTTCTTGGTTGATCACCGGCAGAGAAGATAAATGATATTTTAAAAATTTTTTCATCGCTATTTCAATTGGAGTCGTCAAGTGAATGACTACTAAATTTTGGGTCATAAATTTATACAAAGGTACGTCTAGGTCTTCTCTCAATATTTCGTATAAATTAATGGCGCCAGTTAATTGTTTTTCTTTGTTTACAACGTAGATACTATACAATGAAGAGAATTCTTTTGCTTCGTTTTTAATTTTTTCTATTACCTGTCGAACCGTATCTTCAGGATAAACTGTTAAATATTCAGTTGTTAATAATGCTCCAATTGGCTCTTTAGAAAGATCTAATAAATGAAGGATCTTGTCCTTTATATGAGGATTCAATTTTCCGATCACTTCATCACGCTTTTTTTTGGTTAAGGTCAAAAGAACATCGGCTGCTTCATCAGGATCCAAAAATGAGATCAACTTCGCCGCTTTATCAATATGGAAATTTTTAAATAAAGCTGTCTGATAACTAATATTTAAATTTCCTATTACGTCTGCCGCTTTCTCTGTGTCTAATATATTTAGGAATTTTCTTGCGTTGATAACGTTTGTTTTTTCCAAATAATCGGCCAAATCCTCCGGTCTGATTTTTTCTAATTTTTCTTCTTTTTTTCGTAATTTTACATTTCCTCTAATCAGTTCTAATGGTTGGATATCTGCCCAAGATAGAAATTGTGAAGTTAATTTAAAATGAAAAAAGGAAGCGACTCTATAAAAATTATCAGCTCCAATCCGAAGTCGTCTTAGTAGTCCTATAATTCCAACATCAACGCCAGCAATGGATAACTTCTCTTTATCCTGCAAGGCAACATCATTAACCCGAACTATTTTATTGCCTTTCAGATCAATAATTTGTTTATCAAGCAGGTTTTTTACCAAATACAGCTCATTTTCCTCAAGGTAACTTACTAAGAATTCTTTTTCAATATATAGCTCTTTGCCGATCTTTTTAAGAAAATCTGTTGAAATGATCAGTCGTTGGTTAGTTTTATCACGAATTACTATCTTGGTTACAATGGGATTTTCTGCAACCAAAAATATCAGATCTTCCAAATAACCAATGTAAATATTGTCTTCCGTATAGGCTTTTTTTTTAGCTATTTCTGAAAAGTAAAGCATATTTTTTTATTTCTTCTCTAATTATAATGTATGTTATAATTTATTGTTGTAAAAATAGGGTGCGTAGTTTAATGGTAAAACAGTTCTCTGATAAAGAACAGAGCGATGGTTCGATTCCATCCGCACCCACTTTAGAGCCTCAGGACGCTTAGCTCAGTTGGTAGAGCGCCGCGTTTACATCGCGTAGGTCGGGGGTTCGAGCCCCTCAGCGTCCACAAATTATTTTTTGTACCTCTTTAAAGCAGTTTCAATGATCATTTTCAATAAATTTTCATAATCTATTCCGATTGATCTAGCAATAAGTGGAAAATAGGAAGCCGGATCGTGTTCTGGTGGAGTACAGCCAGGTGGGGAATTGACCTCCAGAACGTATGGATTTTCTTTTTTATCACATCTGATATCAATCCTACACCAATCTCTTATTCCAATTGCATTCCACAGATCCAAACAAATCTTATTGATTTTCTTTTCTAAAACCAAATTAATTTTTGCCGGACATTTTAAATGTTTTCCACTAGTTGCTATTTCGTAAAACCATTTTACTTCTAAGGAATCAAATGGCATATATTTTTTTGGTAGCATTGAGTGATCAGATTCTAAGATAGGAAGCACCTGTGGGGGATTTCCAAGCATTGCAATAGAAAACTCTCTTCCTTCAAGATAAGGTTCAACTAGTGCTTGTTCGCCAAATGTTTCCTCAATATAAGTAACTTGTTTATGTAATCCTGCTTCATTATAAACAACACTTTTATTGGTTATGCCCGCTGATGATCCTTCGGATACTGGCTTTACCATTAGGGGATAGTTTAGAGATTTATTTAGTTTTTCGTTTCGACTTTTAAATAACTGAAATGGTAAGGTAGGTATTTTATTGGCTATAAGAATTTCCTTTGCTTTTGATTTATTCAAAACTATTGCCTGGGCTAATGGCGAAGAACCAGTATACGGAATTTGCAACATTTCCAACATGGCCGGAATTTGTGCTTCCCGGTCATTTCCGTGTAAACCTTCTGAAACATTAAAAACAAGATCAATTTTGCTTTTCAGTCGATAGAGCTTAAAATAAGCTTCTTCATTGGCCTCGATCGGAAAAACTTTATACCCGAGTTTTTTCAAATACTTTATCTGCAATTCTGTTGTTTCAGGATCATCAAAATCAGCTTCTCTCAAAGTCTGAGGCTTTTTTGGGTCTGGATATCGATGACGAACATTGTATAAGAATGCGATATTCATATTTAAAAAGTTAGAACTTTGGTTGACCAAGAGGTTTTAACAGCTCATAAAAATTGTCCTGAAGTTCATAGGCCCGTTTTTTATTTTTCCCAAGAAGTGTATATAATAGCTGATTTGATCGAAGAGAAGAAGAAGAAGATAAAATTACGCCTTCCTTTTTTTTCTTATCATATAAGATCGGCTTTAGAGCATCCATAATTTTTCTAAAATTGACCGTTTCTTGATTATTAAATTTATAGTTATTACGATTTAAAACGTAAACATCGGACATAAAATCTTCTCCAAATAGATCATAAACTAATTTATATATATCCGTACCTCCGGTATTTCTGGTATTTGATTCACCTACATAAATATGTTTATTATTGGAGGCGATCATATCTATGTCAAAATGTCCACGATAACCTGCTTCCGAATACTGTTCGGCAATATAATATCCTGTATCAATAATTCTGGCGGCCGTTCTCTCGTTTATGACGTCTTCATGGATGTCTAGGCCATAATATTTACCTTCTTTTGTGACCATCATTACACAGTAGTAAAGCATCTCAATTTTGCCACTTTTATGTATCTTAAATTCAATATTTGGAAAAGCTCCTGGCGTTGCATAATTAACACTAATTAATTCTTCAATAATAATTGGAAATCTTTCCCAATAACCATCTTCGCTTAATAACTCATATATTCGTTTTTCGCAAGACTTATAATCTTTTGGTAGTTCGCCGTCACGAAATATTAACACTCCCTGACCGCCACTACCTTTATTTGTTTTTAAAACAACACCTTTTTCCTTTATATATCGATTAGCAGCAATTTTAGCAGCGTCCAGTTTTCCAACACATATAACACCATCAGGCATGATAAAATCTGGTTCCTCGGCACGACTTTGCTGTGCCAACTGTCTTATTCCGGACTTACTTCCAAAGAAGTTCACAGTCCAAGCATTTTCTAGTTCCGGAGATTCCGGAGTAACTACATTTATTCCGAACTGGATCATTCTTTCCTTTAACTCTAAAAATTCCGGTGAAGTCGCATAACTGATCAAGGTAACTTTGTGATATTTTTTTGCTTTTGTAATAATTTCGCCGAATAACTGTTTATCTGTGTATAAATCTTTACAGATTAAGGATGTCTTCATTTGTGGAACATATATATCAACTTTTTTGTTATTTGTAATGGATTGAAAATAATTTTTAAAAGTATTTGAAATTTCAATTGGAGAAATATAAATAAATTCACTTTCGCCCGAATTTGAAAAAAGGTAACATTCAGAAGAAGAATTACAATCATTGATCATTGAATATCTTTTTTCGATCGGCTGGATTGAGGACAAAAACGACCACTCATCTTCAACAACATTATATATGTAAATTATTAGCTCTTTTTTTCTTGAAGGAGCTTTTTTACTCGCCTTCTTTTTCATTTTTTTCATTTTTTGCAATAACAAAATTATCAATTATTTTTACCAAAAGTCAAGCGGTATTTTTGCTATACTAAAAATATGCGCAAAAGTTTCTGGCAATACTACTGGGATAGCCTCCATAATTTTGGAGAAGCAATAATAAATATTTTTATTTTTCTTCCTTATTTTTTTTCTGTTTCTACATTAATACGAACCTTATTCCATCCATGGAAAAATCTCCTTGTAAAAAAAACTTTTATTGGCTTTTCCTTTTCTGATTGGGCCAATCGCTTCGTCTTTAATTTTATTTCCCGTTGTATTGGATCCATTATGAGACTATCTATCATCGCGTTTTATTTTATTTTGCAAACAATTTTCATGGTCGTCCTGCCTTTTCTTGCACTATCTTTCTTTATTTTTGCTCCATTCTTTTATGTGTGGGCTATTTTCCAAAAAACTACTCAGGAAAAAAAAGATATTTTTAAAAAACAATTTATCGATAATCATCTATTAAATGATGAGAATATTGCAAAAGTTGAAGAATGGTTCGAAGAATATTATAAAAATCATTTAAGAAAAATAACATGGTGGAAATTACAAAATTTATTACTGTTCCCACCCTTGGCACGTGATTGGGCTGTTGGCTATACACCAGTTCTAGATAAATATGCTACTGACTTAGCAACTACCACTTATCTTCACCATATTAAGAATATAGTTGACCGGGAAAAAGAAATTATAGAGATCGAGAAAATTTTAACTAAGTCCACTGATAGTAATATTATCATCGTTGGTGAAGAGGGGGTCGGAAAACACACAATTATTGATGCTTTAGCAAAAAAAATATATCTGGGAAAGACCAATTTTTTTATTATGTACAAAAGAATTTTAAAACTTAATATGGAAAAAATTCTTAACGAATTTATCGATCAAAAACAAAGAGAGAATTTTTTTGAAGATCTTTTAAAAGAAGCCGTACAAGCAAAAAATATTATCCTATTTATCGACAACATAGATAAATATATTACATCCGGAGAAGGGAAGATCGATTTGACAGGATCGTTTGAAAAATATACAAAAAACAACTCTATACAAATAATTGGAATGACGACCCCGTTTGTTTATCAAAATTTACTTTACTCTAATGAAAAAATTATTCATATGTTTAATAAAACCGATGTTTATGAGGTAAACAATAACGAAGCTGAAAAGATTCTTCTTGAAGCGGTATCTGATTTTGAAAATCATTATAAGGTTTT
Organism: Candidatus Roizmanbacteria bacterium; assembly: GCA_902200405.1. Taxonomy (GTDB): domain Bacteria; phylum Patescibacteriota; class Microgenomatia; order UBA1406; family GWC2-37-13; genus GWC2-37-13. The sequence continues at coordinate 5,932 of CABIKN020000014.1, forward strand.
TATCCCATACGAAACAGTTAGAGAAGTTATCGAAAAAAGTGAATTTTATTTAACTTCAATACCGTTCCCAGAAAAAGCTGTTGATATTTTAGATTCTGCTTGTGTTTTTGCTAAACAAAAAACGGTCACTCCAGAAATCGTTAATCAAGTTTTGACAGAAAAGACCCATATCCCAACAACTATCACCAAACAGATGAAGGAAAAACTTCTAAATCTTGAAACATTATTATTCTCACGGATAGTACAGCAGGACGAACCGATCCAAAAGCTCTCTTCCGCTTTGAGACGTTCATTTCTGCTTATTGGCAAAAGAAAAAAACCATTGGCATCATTTTTATTTCTTGGACCAACCGGGGTTGGAAAAACCGAAACTGCCAAGGCGATTTCTGGAGTTTTTTTTGAAGACCACCTTCTTCGTTTTGATATGTCTGAATTTCAGTCTAAATATGACATTCCAAAACTGATAGGGGATAAAACTAATTCCGGCTTACTTACTCAAACTATTCGTGAACAAAGCTATGGCGTTTTATTATTAGATGAAATTGAAAAAGCTGATCACGATCTGTTAAATATATTTTTAACGATTGTCGACGAGGGTTATTTTATTGACGGACTTGGTAAAAAAGTAGACTGTAAGAACCTGGTTATTATCGCCACCTCAAACGCCCAAAATGAAAATGTTTTTTCTCCAGAATTCTTAAACCGTTTTGACGGAATTATTGAATTCAAGTCTTTAAACAAGGAATCGATTAAAATAATCGCAAAAAAAATTATAGAAAAAATATCTTTAGACATATTTAAACTTTATAGAATAAAAATTCTTGTTTCCGAAAGGACAATTGACTATGTTTCAGAAAAAGGTTTTAATCCGCGTTTTGGAGCAAGAAACCTTGAAAGAACAATTCGCGATGAAATTGAAGATAAAGTTGCAAAAATAATCCTTGCTGAAAAAGCCAAGCAAGGAGACATAATTAGTTTATAATATCGTATGCCTAAAAAGGAGTTAGGGAAACTGATTGTAATTGAAGGTATCGATGGTTCCGGAAAAGGAACCCAGCTCGAAATGCTTCTTAAATACTTGAAAGAAAAGCAGATAAAATACTCTTATTTCGATTTTCCTCAATACGGCAAAACATTTTTTGGTGATTTTGCCGGGCGATTTCTTAATGGAAAGTTTGGACACTTTAGTCGAATTAATCCATATTTAGCCTCTTTCCCTTATGCTGCCGATCGCTGGCAGGTGAAAGATAAGCTTTGGCAGGCGATCAACAACGGTAAAATAGTTGTTTGTAATCGTTATACACCTTCTTCTATCTATCAAGCGGTCAAGGTTAGGCCTTTGCAAAGAAAAAAGTTTTTAGATTGGATTGAAACGCTCGAATATAACGTTTTTGGTATTCCACAACCCAGTTTGGTAATTTTTCTGCACGTCCCTCTTATCTTTGCTCAAACTCTAATCGCCCAAAAGAAACAAAGAGAATACTTAGGCGCTGGAAAAAAAGATCAATATGAAAAAGACGTTAACTACCTTAAAAAAGTTGAAGGTATGTATTTAGATATTGCAAAATCCGATAAAAAATGGGTTAAGATCGACTGTGTGGAAAATAATAAAATACTATCTCCGGAATTAATTCATAAAAAGATCACTGATATAATCACGTCTTCCAAGTTTGACAAACATAATAATAGTTGATAAGCTATATTTATATGGATAAAAGATTTGTTGGTTTAATGATATTGTTTTTTGTGGTTTTTGGTGTTTTTATTAGTACAATGTTTCTCGGAAAAAATTTTTCAGGATTTGCCAGAGCTTCTGGAGCGGCCGATCCATCATCCCAGACTTCTTTAATATTTGCCTGGCCACTGACCGCTAAGGTAGGTGATAAAGTCGATGTTAATGTTTTTGTACGAAGCGCAAATAATACTCCATTAGGCAAAAAGCAAGTAAAATTGGTTACTAATTTTGGAGTAGTTAATGGAGGATCACAAGAGTCAACGGTTGAATCTGATAAAACAGGCAAGGCAAGTTTTGTTTTGACCTCTGATTCATTTGGGATAGCAGAATTGACCACTATTGTAAATGGAAGTATTCAACTTAACCAGAAAGTTACCGTAAAATTTGAATGAAAAAAATAACTAAAGTTGTAATCCCTGCCGCCGGCTTCGGGACGAGATTTCTCCCTCAAACTAAAGCGATGCCAAAAGAAATGCTTCCGGTCGTTGATAAACCTGTAATTCAGTACGTTGTAGAGGAAGCAATTGACTCTGGTGTCGAGAATATAATTATAGTTACTGGTTCAAATAAACGTGCCATTGAAGATCATTTCGACGCTCCGTCTGAAGATTTAGTTAAGAATTTACTTCAAGGAAAAAAAGAGCATCTATTAAAAGAGATACAAAGAATTTCTAATATGGCCAATTTTATTTATATACGTCAAAAAGGACCGTATGGAAATGGCACCCCGGTTCTCACGGCTGAACCGGCTATTGAGGATGAACCATTTGCGGTTTTATGGGGGGATGAATTTATCTATTCTAAACCGCCAAGACTTGCTCAAATGATAAAAGTGTATGAAAAGTTTGGCGGAATTGTAATATCCGGTGTAAAAATTGATAAAAAAGAAGACCTAAAAAAATACGGAATTGCCGATCTTTCCCATGTTGAAAATAACGTATTTAAGATAAATAAAATTGTTGAAAAACCTGAAGCAGATGAGGCGCCTTCTGATATCGCAACTCACGGTGGTTATATCTTACCTCCAGATATTTTTTCTGCGTTAAAGAGAATAAATCCTGGTAAAGGTGGAGAAATTTGGTTGACCGATGCTATCAACTTGTTAAAAAAAGAAGGAATGCCAATTTACACGGTAGTTATTGAAAACGCAAAATATTATGACACAGGAAGTAAACTTGAATACTTAAAAACAGTTGTTGAATTTGCACTAGAACACGAAGAAATGAATGGAGAGTTCAAAACTTTCATAAAATCCCTCAAAATCTAATTGCAAAATCTAGGGTACACTGATAGAATGTATTCTTATGAATGATAATAATAAAAAGGTTGAAGAACTATTTGCTGCTGGCGCACATTTAGGACATAAATCAAATAGGGTCCACCCGAAAACAAATAAATTTATATATTCGTTTGAAAATGGCGTTTCCATCATTGATCTGACTAAAACTGCCGACTATCTCGAAAAAGCAAAAAAGTACGTCGCAGAACTCGGAACAAATGAAAAGGTACTTCTTGTTGTTTGCACTAAAAAAATAGCTTCTAACTTAACCAAAGAGCTGTGTACAAAAAATAATCTTCCTTTTATCAATACCAAGTGGCCGGCTGGGTTGCTCACTAATTTTGAGATGATCATCAAAAATGTAAAAAAACTTAACTCCATGAAAGAAGAGAAAGAAAAAGGTGATTGGAATAAATTTGTAAAACATGAGCAGGTTAAATTAGATAAAGAACTTAGTAAACTCGAAAAATTTTATGGTGGAATTGCCAATCTCAAGAAATTACCAGACGCTCTTTTTATCGTTGATATCAAAAAGGAGAAAAATTCTGTTAAAGAATCCGGAGAAATGAAGATATTAACAGTTGCGGTTACAGATACTAACGCTAACCCTGACCCAATAAACTATCCAATTCCAGGAAATGATGACTCTATAACTTCGATAGAATATTTTTTAAAAGAAATAATTGGATCATATTCATCGAGCTATCTTAAAGCTGGAGAAGCGAAAGCAAAAGCTAAAGAAAAAGAAGCTTCTAAAAAATAAATAATATGTACGACATTAAAAAGTTAAAACAACTGCGTGACGAAACAGGAGTTTCATTCTCACTTTGTAGGAAAGCCCTTGAAGAATCAAAAAATAATATTGAAGCTGCTAAAAAATTGATGAATAAATGGGGAATAGCAAAAGCTCGGGACAAATCATCCCGCAACACTGGAGCTGGAATTATTTTTTCCTATGTACATCACAATAAAAAGGTTGCCTCGCTCATTCAAATGGCTTGTGAAACTGATTTTGTTTCAGGAAATAAAGAATTTCAATTATTGGGTCAAGAGCTAGCAATGCAAGTTGCCTCAGTTACGGCTGAAACAAATGAAGAGCTACTTGATCAAGAATACATTAGAGATCCTTCAAAGAAGGTGGGCGATTTGGTTAAAGAGGCTATTTTAAAGTTCGGCGAAAATATTAAGGTGGTAAAGTTTGTGAGATGGTGTGTATAATGAACTTTATGGATATTGTTTCTACTTTTGATCAACAAGCTGAAAAAACTATATTAGCCCTGAGAGAAGACCTTAAGTCAATTCGTACAGGTCGAGCTTCACCATCCATTGTTGAAAATCTTATCGTTGAAACCTACGGGGGCCAATCAAAATTAAGATTACTGGAACTTGCTACAATAATGACCGAAGGTGCCTCTTCCATCTCTATTACCCCATATGATCCGTCAGTTATTCAGGACATTGAAAAAGCAATTTTAAAATCTCCTTTAGGACTAACGCCCGCAACACAAGGAACAAGAATTGTTATTAGAATTCCTTCTCTGAACACTGAACAAAGGGAAAAATATATTAAAGTGGTCGGCGAAAAAATTGAAGAAAAAAAGATAACAATAAGAAATCATAGAGATGATTCCCGACGAACCATGAAAAATGCTTTTGAAAAAAAGGAAATGAGCGAGGATGAGAAGTATCGACTCGAAAAGGAGATCGACCTTCAATCAACAAAATTTATGGAAGAAATAAATGTTATTCGTGAAAACAAAGAAAAAGAAATAATGGAAGTCTGATTGGGAAGATTACCACTGATTAAAAGCTGATTAACACTGATTTCCGTGGAAATCTGCTTTTTATCCGTGTAAATCAGAAATCTTTGTAGTATATTTAAATATTAAATGATAATAATCATCTTCTTAATCACTCTTTCTATATTAGTTTTAGTCCATGAACTTGGTCATTTTTTAATGGCTAAAAAAATGGGCGTTAAGGTTGAGGAGTTTGGGATTGGTCTACCGCCAAAACTATTTGGAATAAAAAAAGGTGAAACTTTATATAGCGTAAATTTATTACCAATAGGTGGTTTTGTAAAATTATTTGGTGAAGAATATGGGGAAACAACAAAAGGTGATAAAAATCGTACCTTTGTCAGCAAAAAACCTTGGCAAAAAACCTTGATTGTTATAGGTGGAGTGATTGGAAATTTCCTATTGGGCTGGGTAATTTTTTCGTACTTAGTAACTCAAGGAATTCCGGTACCAACCAATAATGTTATTGTTGAAAAGATAACCAAAAACTCGCCAGCTGCGATCGCGGGTCTTCAAGAAAAAGATGTGATAAAAAAAATACTATTTGAGAATAATACAATTGATCTAACTTCAGCAAGTACTCTTATTGAGGAAACGAAAAAATCCGCCGGTAAAAATATAAAACTTTTAGTTCAAAGAGAGCAACGGCAATTAATAATTAATCTTGTTCCAAGAACTAACCCACCTAAAGGCGAGGGGCCTTTGGGAATTGCCATAACATCTTATATCGAAAAAAAATATCCATGGTATAGCGCTCCTTACTATGGATTGATAGAGGCTTTTAATATTACTTCTAAAATCGCCTCAGAATTAGGAAAAATGTTATTTAATTTTGTAACTTTTCAGAAACAAAATGTTGACGTGGCCGGACCGGTTGGCATTGCCAATTTGGCAGGACAAGCGGTTAAGTTTGGCGGTAATGCCTTCCTTCAATTTTTGGCTCTTTTGTCACTAAATTTAGCCATCATGAATATACTTCCATTTCCTGCTTTGGACGGTGGTCGTTTAGTCTTCGTTCTATATGAAGGTTTGACCAAAAAGAAACCTAATAAAAATTTTGAAAAATATACAAATTTAATCGGATTCATAATGCTATTATCATTAGCGGCCCTTATAACGGTTAATGATGTTATTAAATTATTTAAATAAATGAGCTTCTCTTTTAATCCTAAATATCGGCTTATAACTGTTTCGGGAAAGATCGCTGTTGGAACAACCACTTTAACAAAAAACATGGTCAACTCTTTAGGTTGGAAACATATTAATATTGGTGCTATTCAGCGGAAGTATGATCGACAAAATCAACTTCATGAAAATAAAATGGGAGCTCTATCGCGTACAGATGATCACGAAAAAGAAATTGACGCCATGACCGAACAGATGCTTAAAACTGAAAAGGAAATTATCTATGAAGCCTGGCTGGCCGGTTTCTTTGCCAGTTCTTATAAGGACGTTTTAAAAGTACTTCTGGTTTGTTCGCATGATGATATCCGAGTTGATCGAGTTGCTAATCGAGAAAATGTCACCGTTGATGAAGCAAAAAACTGGATCAAACAAAGGGAAAGTGAGAATACCGAAAAATGGAAAAGATTGTACGGAGAACATGATTTTTGGGACCATAAATATTTTGATTTGGTAATTGATACTTATAAAACCGGACCCTTAGAAACACTTGGAAAAGTGTTGGATGTTTTGTCATCCCCGCGTAGGCGGGGATCCAGTCTATAATTACTTCTTATGATTTTCAACAAAATCACAATCTCCGGTAAAATCTGCACTGGCAAAACTACACTTTTGAAAGATCTAGAAAAAGAATTAAAATGGCCAGTTTTTATGACCGGAAAATTATTTAGAGAATATGTAGCAAAAAATAAATTTGATCTTGAGCAAGTTGAGGAACAAAACGAAGGTTTAACAAAAAAAATTGATTACCTAGTTCGGGATATGATTCATACACCAGGAAATCTAATAGTTGATGGTTGGATGTCCGGAATAATGGCTCATGATCAACCAAGTATTTTAAAAATATTATTAGTCTGCAAAGATAAAATTCGCTACCAAAGATTTGCTGATAGAGAAAAAATTGATGATATAGAAGCAAAAAAAAGGGTCGAGGAACGTCAATCAAACTGGTTGAATAAACTAGAAAAAATTTATAAACGTAATGATTTTCTTGACCCAAAAAATTACGATCTGATTATCGACACTTCCGATATTTCTTCGCAAGACGTTTTAAAAAAAGTTCTCTCCCATGTCATCCCCGCGTAGGCGGGGATCCAGACGATAATCACCTTATTTGTTTTTTTATATTATAATTATTCATAATGTTATATTCAAAACTATTCGGGAAAACAAAAAAAGATTCAAAGAAATATGATTCGGCCAATGCTACATATCTTATAAAAGCTGGCTTTATTGATCAAGTAATGGCTGGCGTCTATACCTATTTACCACTTGGACTAAGAGTCTTAAATAAAATTGAGAACATTATTCGAGAAGAGATGAATGAAATAGGCGATGAAGTCTATATGCCTTCGCTAACCCCACAAGCCCTTTGGGAACAGACCGGAAGATTGGAAACGGTTGATGTTTTAATGAAAACTGTCCCTGCTAACAAATTTGCATTAGCCAAGCACTCATCGGAATATATTCTTAACCCAACTCATGAAGAAGTCGTCGTTCCACTGGGTCAAAAGTTTAATTTGAGTTATAAAGACTTTCCCTTTGCCCTTTACCAAATTCAATCTAAATTTCGTAATGAACCAAGAGTAAAATCTGGATTACTTCGAGGAAGAGAGTTCCGTATGAAGGATCTATACAGTTTCCATATTTCGATTGAAGACTTCAAAAAATATTATGAAAAATCTAAGGAAGTTTACTTTAAAGTCTTTGAAAGACTTGGACTTAAAGACGATACTGTCATCGTTTTAGCATCCGGTGGCTCTTTTACTGACGATTATTCCCATGAATTTCAAACTTTTTGTGAGACTGGAGAAGATGTGATATTTTTTGCTAAAAGTAAAAACGTTTATTATAATCGTGAAGTTGCACCAAGTCTTGCGCCGAAAATAGTTGAGAATGATAAGGAAATGTTGCCAAAAAAAGATGTCTTAGGTAAAGGAATAATCGGTGTCCGAGAGTTAGCTAATTTTTTAAAAATTCCTGTTGAAAAAACAACTAAAACTTTGATCTTTGAAACCGACGATAACCGAGTAATTGCTGTGGCTATTCGCGGTGGGTACAATATTAATGAAGATAAACTAAGAAAAATAGTTAAGTGTAAAACACTTAAATTTGCATCAGCTGAAACTGTCAAGAAAATGACCGGAGCTGAGGTTGGTTATGCCGGTATTTTAAATCTACCTCGAGAAGTGGAGATATTTTTTGATGAGTCGGCTGCAAATCGATTAAATTTTGAATGCGGGGCAAACAAAACTAATTATCATTCCGTCAACGTCAACTTTGGTCGAGATCTTCCAATACCTAAAAAATTTTATGATATAAAAATGGCTAAAGAGGGAGATCTGTTTCCGGAAACTAAAGAAGTTTACCAAGTAAAAAAAGCCGCTGAGGTAGGAAATATTTTTCCACTTTATACTAAATTTACTGACGCTTTCGAATATAAATTTATTGACCAAGAAGGAAAACAACAACCAATTTATATGGGATGCTATGGCATAGGACCTTCCCGAATCATGGGTGTGATTGTTGAAAAATTTAACGATGAAAAAGGAATTATTTGGCCAAAATCAGTTGCGCCTTTTCAAGTTCATTTAATTGGTCTTGACCTAAAAGAAGAGTCTGTCAAGAAAAAAGTTTATCAAGTTTATCAAGCATTGGAAAAACACAAAATAGAAGTTCTTTTTGATGATCGAGAGGAAGTCACAGCTGGAAATAAATTTTCTGATGCTGATCTTATTGGAATTCCGGTTCGATTGGTAGTGTCGAAGAGGACAGGGGAGAAGATTGAATTTAAGAAAAGAAATGGAAAAAAATCCGAAGTAATGTCCTTTGAAAATGTTCTTAAAAAATTAAGCGAATGAACCTTGTCATCCCCTCGTAGGAGGGGATCCAGACTAAAATCACATTTTTAAAAATGTACTAATAGATTGGATTCCCGTCTTCACGGGAATGACAGCATAAATTATTATGAAAATAATCGTCACTCATCTTTCACCTGACTTGGATGCGATTGCATCTGTTTGGCTAATAAAAAAATATTTACCTGATTGGAATGACGCTCAAATAAAATTTGTGCCATCAGGAACAACTTTAGACAATCAACTACCAGATACAGATAAAAATGTTATTCACGTTGATACAGGACTCGGAAAATTTGATCATCATCAAACCAATGACTACACTTCGGCTACAAAACTGGTATTCAAATACTTGGTTGGCAGGGAGTATGTTGAGGAAAGGGAAATTAAGGCCTTAGAAAAAATTATCGAATACGTTAATTCTACCGATCACTTTGCAGAAGTTTTTTATTATGAACCTGATGCTGACCGTTACGACTTTATGATTCGTCAATTAGTTGATGGATTAAAAGTAATCAATCGAGAGGAAACAAAACTTATCGAAATTATTTTTCAGCTATTGGAAGCTGTTTTAATTGTTTTTAAAAATAAAGTAAGCGCCGAAGAAGAAATTGTAAACGGTTTTGTTTTTCAATCTTATTTAGGAAAATCACTTGCTATTGAATCAAAAAATGAAGAAGCTGTTAAATTAGCGCTAAAAAAGGGATTTACTCTTGTGATTAGACGTCACCCTGAAGTGGGATTTACACGAATTAAAACTCTACCTGATAAAAAATATACTTTGAAGCCAATTTATGAAAAAATACTAATAAAAGATAAGGTTGGCAGTTGGTTTTTTCACATTTCTGGGCATATGCTACTCAACGGTTCGTCAGGGAATCCAAAACTCATACCAACGACATTGTCATTGAATAAGATTATTGAAATAGTGAAGAGTATAAGATAGAATTAACATAGTTCATCAAGTTTCAAGTTTTTCAAGTTTATAAAGTCGATAGATACCTATTTCTTGATGAACTTGATAAACTTTATAACTTGATAAACTTATTTTGGAAGGAGGCGTATTAATTTATGGTTTTAGTAATAAAAAGAAAAGGCGAATCAAAAGACAGCATGTTTCGAAAATTTACTCGTTCCTTTATTGATGAGGAAATTGTCGATACCTTAAGAAAAAAGATGTTTTATAAAAAACCATCATTGAAAAGAAAAGAAGAAGAAAAAGAAAGAATGAAAAACAGATCGCTAAAGCGCAGAAAAGTTGTCTTTAAAAAAGTATATAAAAGGGTATGATAAATATCATTTCTTCATCGCGTTATAAAATTAATCGTCAAAAGATTAAGATTTTTGTACAAGAGGTTTTTGAAAAAGAACAGATTAACCTAAGTTATTCGCTGAATGTTGTTTTTGTGGGTAAAAACAAGATGAAAGTTTTTACAGAAAAATATAAAAACGAAAAGGAAACTTTGCCGATTCTTTCATTTAAATATAATGAAGATATTGGCGAAAAAGAAATTTTATTAGGGGAGGTAGTAATTTGTTTTCCGTTAGTTATTTTACTGGCGGCAGAGCGCAATAAACGAGTAGATGAGATGATCAACGAACTGGTTAAGCACGGAATAAAAAATTTGTTAAAGTAAATATGTTCTACCTTAAATATCGACCAAAAACCATTAGAGAAATCGATAATCTAAGTGCTAAAATAATGATAGGTAAGATTCTTGAATCTTCAACTTTACCTCACGCTTTTTTATTAGTCGGACAAAAGGGGACAGGAAAAACTTCAACGGCAAGAATTATTGCAAAGGCGGTTAATTGTTTAAATAATAAATTTTCGCAAAGCGCAAAAACCTCGGAGGTTGATACATACGAGCCCTGTAACAAATGTGCTAATTGTCAAAGCATCGCGCTTTCTTCATTCACTGATGTCATAGAGATGGATGCCGCTTCCAATCGGGGAATTGAAGATATTAAAAATCTAATTCGTGAAACTTCATTTCTGCCTATGTCTGGTGGTTACCGGGTTTTTATAATCGATGAAGCACATATGATAACAAACGAAGGATTCAATGCCTTACTTAAAACATTAGAAGAACCTCCTAAATCGGCAATTTTTATCTTAGCTACAACTAATTTAGAAAAACTTCCCAAGACTATTATTTCCCGTTGTTTAAAAATTAATTTTGGAAAGGCTAGTAATACCGATATATTCTCTATGCTAAAAAGAATTTCTAAAAGTGAAAATATTAATTTCAAAGATGACCTACTAAGGTTAATTGCCAGTCATAGCGAAAATTCATTTCGTGACGGCGCAAAAATTTTAGAGGAAATTAATCTCCAAAAAATAAAAACGATCGAAGAAATAGAAAAATACTTAGGTATAAGGGGAAGAAATGATCTGATCGAGATTATTGAAGTAAAAGATCTTAAAAAAACTCTTTCATGGATAAACGATTTTGCTCAAAATGGAGGAGATTTTAAGAATCTTATTGAGGATATTCTAAGTCAATTACATTCACAACTGCTGATCAAGAATAAAGTTATAGATAATGAGAGCAAAGAAATTTCTTTAACAATAAGTGAGATCTCTCTACTTATGAAGTTATTAATTGAGGCCTACCAAAATTTAAGAAATACGCCTATTGACTCTTTACCAGTTGAAATTGCGTTAATCGAGTTCTACAATAGAGTAGAAGAAAAAAAATTGACCTAATTGTTCTAATTATTCTAATTGATCTAAATAATACCCAATAACCAAAATTGGAATTTAGAAATTTATTAGATTAATTAGGTTAATTAGAAATTAGAAATTTAATTCTTATGTTAAACCCCTTTGGAGCCTTGGGAGATTTGCAGAAGTTACAACAGCAAGCGCAAAAAATGCAAGCCGCTTTACAACAGGAAGAGGTTGTTGTTGAAAAAAACGGTGTTAAAATAGTTATTCGTGGTGATCAAATAATTGAATCGATTGAGGTTGATGGAATCGTCGAAAATAGAATTGCTGAAGCCGTTAACGAAGCCGTTAAGAAAACTCAAGAATTGGCAGCTAAAAAATTAATAGAAATATCAAGTCAACAACAAGGTTAAAAATTATATGTTTAAATTATTTTCAGGTTCTGCTAATCCTAAGCTCGCCGCGGAAGTATCAAAATTATTGAATGTCCCAATTGCTAAGTCTGAAGTGACCCGTTTTGATAATTCAGAAATAAGAGTTACGATTCAAGAAAAAGTAAAGGATGATGTTTGTGTCATAATTCAGCCAACCGCAAATCCAACCGATACACACTTAATGGAACTTTTCTTTTTTGCTGATGCCCTGAAACGAATGGAAGCGAAAAAAATCATTGCTTTTATTCCTTATTTTGGTTATGCACGTCAAAATCGTGAACACCGTCCTGGCGAAGCTGTTTCGGTAAATGTTGTCATCCGTTTTTTCGAAGAAATCGGTTTTAGCCAAGTCTATACTTTTGATCTTCACGATGACGGAACAGAAGGAATTTTTTCAATACCTTTTAAAAATCTTTCAACTTTTTCAATACTTGGTCGCGAAGTAGCTCATTATTTAAAGAATAATAAAAATACCGAAGAAGTTGCAGTTGTGTCACCGGATCAAGGAGGGGTCGAGCGAGCTCAAACATTTGCTGAAAATTTTTTCCACACCAATAATGTTGATATTGCCGTTATTGAGAAAAGACGAAATCTCGATAAAATTCATGTTTCAAAAGCTCTTAATTTATATGGAGAAGTAAAAAATAAAACGTGTATCATTGTTGATGATATTATTACGTCAGGTGGAACTTTGGTTCATGCTGCCGAATTTTGCCTTAAACGGGGAGCGAAACGAGTACTGGCCTGTATAGTCCATCATGATTTTTCTCCAAATGCTATAGAAATTCTGTCAAAAAGTCCAATGGAAAAAATTTTTATGAGCAACACAATTACTTTAATGCCTGAACAAAAGTTTTCTAAACTAAGAGAGATCTCCATCGCCCCACTAATCGAACAAGAACTCAAAAAACTGCTTTAAAATATCTTATTCAGAATGTCTTGACAAGAAGAAGAAGAAGTAAAATACAAGTCATGTCAGAACTACCTAAGAAACAATTATCCCCAGCGGAAGTATATGGTGAAAAGGCTTTACGTACGATGGAAAAATATCTAGCAAATTGTAATGTATTTAATGATCTTTTCCGATCGATAAACAATCATCCTCAAATGACATCTGGTGGAGTAGGTAAAGACGGCATGAATTTAGTTGTAAGTTATATCCTAAAACTTGAGGAAATTCACAAACCTCATTGTAAACAAAAAGCTTTACACTAGATTAATATTCACTAAGTAAGTAAATAAATAAATTTAAAAAAATTTCTTTCGCTATAAATTGTCATCAGTATTTATATGTACAATCGAGGCTTAAGTTTCAA
>CABIKN020000015.1 GCA_902200405.1 Candidatus Roizmanbacteria bacterium
AGTTGTATTTGAAACCGTACCTGCTTTCGGGCTCATCTTGTATTGTACAAGACTACGGGTTGACAATTGAGATTTGACTCTCTATATTATTACCGTATGCCTAAGAAGACAAAGAAAGAAAAGCTATTAGCTAGGTATCATAGAAAACTTCGTTCGCTTGAAAATTTACAAGTAACTGGTTCTCCTACTCTTATTAGTACTCAAGCTACACAAGTGACACCCGCAGAAGTGAAAAATGTAAGTGTTAAGCCTATAACTGAAGAATCAAGACAAACTAACCAATATTTTTTTTCCGATCTAAAAAAAAGTCTGTTATTAATAGTTCTAATTATTGGGGTTGAGGTTGGGTTGTATTTTGCGAAGCTCATTAAGAGTTTCTAACAAAGGAGGTGAAATAAACTATGGCAAGCATGTACTGTGTAAAATGTAGAGCTAAAAAGGAAGTTGCTAATCCGGAAAAAGTTACAATGAAAAATGGTAAACCAGCAATGAAAGGAAAATGCCCAGATTGCGGAACCGGAATGTACCGAATCGGTACTGCATAATATTTTATTTAAATAGGATATGTATACCCCTCACCACCAGTGGTGAGGGGTTTGTTTTATATTGATTAATGTTATATCTTATGGTTGGAATGGAAAAAAGTATTCACGTAGTAAATCCAGATTTGGCAAGTTGGAAATATAGAAAAGTAACTAAAAATATGTTATTGTTTTTCAAAGATACAAAAAGGTTTGCAAACGGAATCAAACCAATAAAAACAATTAATCCTGATCCTAATAAATTAACAGATGGAGAGATTACATTGGAAGTCTTTAAGGAAAACTTAGAAATAACCATGAGCGTTGATTTGTTAGCAAAAAAACATGGCGCTTTTGTCAATGGAAAATGGCAATTACAACAAGATTTTTATCGTCAAACATACTTATTTCCATTAAAAATAACAGATACTGACCAGATTTTATTTAGTTTAATTAATAGCCCTATAGGCAGGAGAATTTATGAAGCCGCTTACTCCATCTTTAGATAATATATAATGTTAAGTAATTAAAGACTGTAACTCAAACTATCCGCGGGGAGTTGAATGAAGAAACAGTTTTGAAGCTAATGAATTAATTTACGACGCTTATTATAAATAGTTGAATGTCCAAGGATTGTCTTTATCTTTAGTTTCACTTGCCTCTATAACTTTTTTTCCTTCTTTAACTAAATCTTTTACAATTCGCTTATTTAATTTATTCAGAGTTAAGTCTTTGGCAGAAAATGGTACAAAAGATGTGTTCTCAGAACTTGTCTTGTTGAATTTATGACTTGTTACCAAAAACGTAGCTAATTTTTGAGAAAGTACCAAATTTTTCTTTACCTGTTTTAATTTTGTCATTTTCTGCCTTTTGAGCTGTTATTATATCAGATAAAATAATTTAATACCTTATTTTATAAATAGTCAAGTAGATTTTTTATCTTGCTTTTATTTATATTATAAAAATGTCTTCGATAATTTAGCCAATTTTTTTCTAGATTATTTTTAGACCATTTTATTAAATATTCCAAATCTGCGTTTTTCTTTAAATTTGTTGGAAAGGATATTTCATATTGGCTTCCTAATTCAGTTAATATATGCTGATGTAATCTTCCTTCATGACAATTGTCAAACCATATTATCGTAATCCAATCATTCCCTATTTTTAAGTCATATCTTACGCTTTGAATTTGCTTTTTAACTTTATTTTTGTCAATAAGATAAACATAGCAAAATCTATCAGTATCATAAATATAAATATTTTGATAAATTTCTTCTAATTTTATATTAATTTTTTTATTAGGTGATACGAGTATAAAACCTTTATGTAAAATGTTTATTTTTCGTTTTTTTCTAAATTTTTTATGCATTGGCTAATTTTAGGACATATTTCTATTTATAGGCAAGCGCAAATATATACAGAAAAAAATACCATTAAAAAAATAAATTTTAGTCTGGATTTCCACCTTTCGCGGGAATGACGCATAAGATGTTTTTAAGAAGCTTAAACTCACAATAGTTTAAACACCCTCACCCTCTTCTCCCCCTCAAATAAACTCAGCTTATTTACCTTAAAAGAAATATCTACTTCTAAGTTTGATAGACGTTTTTTAATGACAAAATATTGCTGTTTTGAAGGAATTTTATATTTGGCAAGGGTTAATCTGGGAACATATTTTTCTGAACTTTGCATTGATGGGGATAACTCACGAATTCTCTCACTAATTCGCTCAATCTCTTTTTCTCTTCGAAAATCAAGATATAAAACAATATTATTTCCAATCGTTAAAGCTACTTCAAATGAGTATAGATAAAACGTATTTTTATCGTACAATGCTGTTTCCAATAATTTTATTGATGATTTTTTATCTAAAAATTCCCCAAAAGAATGAACTAAAATGTTATAGTTCTCAATTTTTTCCCACTGAAACTGAGGATATTGTTTTCGGAAATCTGATAGCTGATCAATAATTTGTTGCTTGGTTTCGTCTGAAAATTCAATCTTTAGTGATAATTTCATATTTATAAATTAAACACCTTCGCAATATTTCTTGTCGAAAAGTTTTTCAAATTGATCACTACTTCTCTTACCTCTGCTCCAATTTCTTTCGCCTGCTTTTGCTTATTTTCTAACTGTCTATCCCCTTCTGTCACCGCGATTATACTTGGTAAAATTTTTTTTACCAACTCAAAATAATTATTATTTGTCTGAAAAAAAGGAAGTAGGACAATTAAGTCAACCATATTTAAGCTCGATAAAATCTCCGCTCTTTCAAGTTGAGTATGAACCTGTAATTTTCTTTTATGTTTTTTGATAAACTCATCCGACTCCAGGGCAACGATCAAAAAATCGCCTTCTTTTTTGGCTGCTTCCAAAAATTTCAAATGACCAAAATGGATCAAGTCGAAACAGCCACCAACTAAGACTGATTTTTTGTTTTTAAAAATCGGGGTAAATTTCCCCAAGTCATCATACGAAATAATTAATGCCTTATTTTTCATGTCTATATTATAACTTATGGCTGACTTCATCCTATGACAAACAAAGCTACGATTAATATACAATACTATTATGGAGCTGAGAACAGAAATCATTGAAGAAAAACAAAGCGCTTTGATCGTATCAAAAAAAGGTTATCTATTTATTACGCTCTTAAAAAATGAGCTTAAAAGAGTTTCCATTAATCCTTTTAGCTCACCTTTTATCCCAAAAATTGTCAAAATGTTTCATTATATATTTATTATTAATGAAACCATATTATTGGAACAGGCTAACAAAAATAAAAATAGTGTTTTTATCCATATTTTTTTTGGAAAGAAAAACCATTCAACTAATACAAAACTTTTCCCAGAAAATATAAAAATTATTACAATTAATGGAAGCCATTTAGAAAAAGATGAGATCGATAAAATCCTTTGGTTCTCGCTTTCTAAAAGTGTCGAGTCAATTCTTAACTTAAATCTATCTCAGCTAGTAAGAAATAAAATTAAATTTATTCCTGATTTAAATTTAAACTATAAAAAATTTATTACCAAAAAAAATTTAATTATTTTTGCATTTTTTTCTTTTATTACGCTTCACATTGCCTTTATACCTTTTCTTTTACTTTCATTTTTTTTTGACTACCAAAATTATTTAGCTTTCAAAAAAAATACCCTTAAGAATATTAATAATTCCTCATTAACTAATGAGATTTCAAAAAAACTATATTCTATTGTTCGACCTACATATTTGCTGTTTGGAGTCGTGATTCTACCAGATAATCTCATAGATATTAATGATAAAAGTCAGTTAATTTTCAAACGAGCTCAATCATTAATGAGTGATTTTAGAGGTTTAGAAGAAATTCTTTTTGAACAGCAAAAATCGGCTGAACAAAAAACTATTGTGACCTTGCGAATAGAAAAAATAAAAAATAACTTAACGAATATTCAAGAAGATATTAATATTATTGCTCAAAAAATTCCGATCAAAAATAGTTTTTTTGATCAAATAAAAAAACAGCTAATTGAACAAGCTGACAATATCAATAAGACCCGAAAAATAATAGATTATTTTCAAAAAACTATATCTCAGGAGAAAACAAGTAAATATGTAGTTTTTTTTGCTAACAATATGGAGCTTAGACCCGGCGGCGGATTTATTGGATCCTTTGGCATCTTTGAAATTGGAGACTATAGTATCGGGGAGATAAAAGTCTACGATATTTACGATGCGGACGGCCAGTTGACAGTTCATTTAGACCCTCCAAAACCAATTGCTCAATATTTAAATGTCCCGCATTGGTTTTTTAGAGATTCAAACTTTTCACCTGATTTTTTTACAAATTATCAGAAAGCTTTGTTTTTTTTGGAAAAAGAAATGAAAATGACAGATTTTTCTGGTGGAATTTTACTCACAACTACGGCTGTAGAAAATATTTTATATGCTTTTAACGATCTATATCTCCCAGATTTTAAAGAATATATCAATGCAAAAAATTTTTATTTAAAAACTCAGCTTTATGTAGAGAAAAAATTTTTTCCTGGTTCGATCCAAAAAAAAACATTTTTATCTTCAATCGTAAGACAGATACAGAACAACATGAATTCAGTTGATATCAAGCGTTTATTTTCCCAAGTAAAAAAGTCGTTCGATGAAAAACAAATAGTGGTTTATTTTGAAGATCAAAATTTCCAATCGCTTTTTGACTCTAACTACTGGTCTGGGCGGGTAATCGAACCTAAATGCACAATATCTGCATATTGCATCACTGATTATATATTCCCCTACGATGCTAATCTCGGAGCCAATAAGGCAAATTTTTTTATTAATAGATTTGTTAATTTAAAGGTAAAGATCGATGCAAAAGGACAGATAGATCATCTTTTATCAATTCAGTTTAAAAATGATTCACCGGCTGAAATTTTTCCTACGGGATACTATCGCAACTATTTTCAAGTTCTTTTACCAAAAAACTCTATTTTGAATCAGGTCACAAAAGACGGTGTTCAAGTCGAAAATATTGACCAATTTGATGATCAATATAAACAGATAGGATTTCTATTCGAATTGGCTCCAGGAAAAACGACAGATATTAAAATAAACTATCAATTAAATGAACCATTAAAAAAAGGATCAAATATCTATCAATTGGTTATCCAAAAACAAATCGGAGCAAAGAATTCCGATTTAATATTGGAATTTGAACTAAATAAGAACATTTCTATCATTAATCAAAATTTTTCTCCTATTGTTAAAGATAATCAAATCATCTATAATACGAACTTATTGACAGACAAAATATTTTTCATTGAGTTAACAAAGGAATAATATTTTGTTTATGTTTTTTTATTAATAAATTTACTTAAATATATGAAAAAATCACTAAGTTCTTCAGAAAAAATTACTTTGAAGGCTGAATCTAGAAGTGTTTTTGGTAAAAAATTAGCTAAAGTCCGAAAACTAGGATTAGTACCCGGGAACATCTTTGGACCTGATTTTAAATCAAAATCAATTTCGGTTATTTATAAAGATCTTGTTAAAACCTATAAAAAAGTCGGTGAAACAGGCGTAGTTTACCTATCGATTGATAAAGAAAATATTCCAGTTCTAATTAAAACTATACAAAAACATCCCCTATCAAGCTCTTTGCTTCATATAGATTTTAGAAAAATTGATCTTACTAAAAAAATAGAGGCTAATGTTCCTGTCAAAACAATTGGTATTTCTGAAGCGGTTTCTCAGAAGGCTGGAGTACTTCTTCTTCAATCAGATACAATTCTTGTCGAAGCCTTGCCAGAAGATATTCCATCAAGTATCGAAGTTGATATATCTGTAATAAAAGAAATTGGTCAGGAAGTTAAGGTTGCCGATCTTAAAAAATCAGATAAATATGAGATAAAAACACCTGCAGAAAAAGTTATTGTGGCTGTAATTGCCCATAAAGAAGAAAGTATCGTTCCAGAAACAGCCGTCGCTGCCCCAGAGATAATCACTGAAGCCGTAAAAGAAGGAGAAGACGCACCAGCCGAAGGTGGTGAAAAGAAAGAGAAAACTCATAAAGCTGAAGGTGGTGCCCCAATCAAAAAAGAAGATGTTGCAGCACCAAAAAAATAAAATTTAATAAAAAAATAATATGACAATTATTAAAAGTGAATTTTCACTCGCATTAAATCAAGTTGCCACCGAAAGGGGAATTTCTCCTGATGATGTCATTTTCTCAATCGAACAGGCCATAATTGCTGCATATAAAAAGGAATATTCTAAAGAAGAAGAGGAAATTAAAGTTGTCGTCAATAAAGATACTGGGGGAGCAAGAATATTTAAAGATGATAAAGATATCACCCCTCCAGGATTTGGTAGAATTGCCGCTCAAACAGCTAAACAAGTTATTTTGCAAAAAATTAGAGAAGCAGAGAAAAAAACCGTTGCTTCGCATTATCTGTCTCAAGTTGGGACACTCGTTAAAGGCCGCATTATTAGATATGATGGCTACAGTGCTTCTATTGATATCGGCAAGGCTGAGGCAATTCTTCCAAAAGAAGAACAAATGAACAATTATAAATATCAAGTTAACGATAATTTAATTGTGTATCTTAAGGAAATATCTAACGATAAATTTGATAATCCAAGAATTATCGTTTCTCACGCACATCCTAAGCTAATTGAAGAATTATTTAAACGAGAAGTACCGGAAATCGCCAATGGCACGATCGAAATAAAAAAAATTGTTCGAGAACCTGGTGAAAGGGCTAAAATTGCAGTTACTTCAACCCAATCAGGAGTTGATCCAGTCGGAGCTTGTGTTGGTCAAAAAGGTGTTCGCGTCCAAACTGTTATTGATGAATTGGGCGGAATTGAAAAAATCGACATTATTCAGTGGAATAAGGATGAAAAATTATTTTTGATTGCAGCCTTATCACCTGCTAAAATAACCTCGGTTGAAATTGATAAAACCGGAAAAAGAGCTAAGGTAACAGTTGATGAAAAAGAAGCCCCGCTCGCCATAGGACGAGGTGGGATCAATGTTAATTTAGCGTCTCGTTTAACTGAATTTGAGATTGACATTGTACAAACCAAGTCTGAAAATCCAGAAAAAACCGTTGAAGCATCTCCTGTTCCCGAAGTCACTCCAGAAAAAAAAGTTACCGAAGCTATAAGCAAATAATTTAAAATTTAAAATTTTTAATTATGCCTTCCCGTCCACCAATCGTTGCCATCTTAGGCCATGTTGACCATGGTAAAACTACTTTATTGGATTACATTCGTAAGAGTAACATCACTGATCGTGAGTTCGGTGGCATAACTCAAAAAATTGGAGCATATGAAATTGCAACCGAATTTAAAGATTATAAGACCAACAAAATAACCTTTATTGATACTCCTGGACATGAGGCTTTTACAAAACTCAGGGCACGAGGTGCAAATGTAGCTGATATCGCCTTACTTTTAATTGATGGAAAAGATTCCGTAATGCCTCAAACCGCAGAGTCAATTTCTCACATCAAAGCAGCGGGTATTCCATTTATTGTTGTCATTAACAAAATTGATCTCCCTGAAACAAATCCTGAAAAAGTAAAAAACGATCTCTTAAAATATGAGGTTTTGACCGAAGGTAAAGGCGGAGACGTTCCTATGGCTTTAGTTTCTGCTAAAACCGGCAAGGGTATTAATGAGCTTTTGGAAACGATTTTATTTATAACTTCTGACTTAAAACTAACTTATGATGAAAAGAATCCTGTTCAAGCTTACATTATCGAAACAAAAAAGGACCGTCGAGGCATCGTTGCCAGCACAATTATCAAAGACGGAACAATAAAAATTGCCGATACTGTATATGTAGGCGATCAAAAAATGAAAGTTAAGTCACTAATAAATGATCTGGGTAAGAGCGTTTCTCAAGTAATTCCATCCAGTCCTTTTGAAATTTTAGGTTTTAATGATATGCCTGAAGTCGGCGGAATGATCAAATCGATTTCAAATGACCAAGTTTTAGTAACCATAGAGGATACGCCTGTTGCCCAAAAAGCTTTAACCTTGGAAGATGTCTTAAAAACCCCTATTATCGAAAAAAAACTTCCGGCAATAATAAAGGCTGATTCACAAGGCAGTGTCGAAGCCATAAAAAATTCGCTCAAAGATAATATAAATCTTAATATTGTTCTTATTGCGGTTGGTGAAATCAATAAATCAGATATTTTTTTGGCAAAAGCTACCAAATCGATTATTATTGGCTTTACTGTCAAAACAAGTGCCGAAGCCACTGATTTGGCCAAGCAGGAAAAAGTTATTATTAAAAGTTACCAAATAATCTATGAACTTCTTGATGAATTAAATGAAGTTGCTAATTTGATTAAAGAGAAAGAAGAGAAAGAAAAAAATTTAAAAGGAGAAGCTAAAATTTTAGCAAACTTTGTTATAGAAGGAGAAAAAATTTTTGGAGTCAGCGTCATTAAAGGAAAAATTAATCTCGGTGATGAGTTGGAAGCTTTTAGAAAAAATAAACCTATAGGAAAAACAAAATTAGTGTCCCTCAAGGTTCGGGCTAAGACTGTCAACGAAGTAAAAAAAGGCCAGGAAGCCGGAATGATATTTGGCCCTCCACTTGACTTTTTGGTTGGTGATGTGGTAAAATCTATCCTATAAGAAATATGGATAATAACCAAAACACTCTTTCTCGTATCCAAGAAATTACTACTAAGTGCCGTTCGGCTGTTATTGTTATTCCTCCAAATCCATCAATTGATGCCATTGCCGCTTCAACCTCACTATATTTAGCCTTAAGTAAGATGAGTAAAACCGTGTCTATTGCTTGTAGTCAAAAATCCCCATCAGATTTAGCTGCCTCAGATAAAATTCAGAATATCATAGGAGCGGGAGGTGACAGTCTAACTATCTCATTTCCATACTCTGATGGAGCAATTGATAAGGTTGATTATAATATTCAAGGTCAATCCTTTAATTTGATTGTTACTCCACGCCAAGGTCACCAAAAATTGAATCCTGATCAGGTTAATTTTTCTTACACCGGCGGTCTAGTTGATGTTATTTTTACCATTGACACACCAACTCTAAACAGTTTAGGCACAATCTATACGGATAATCAAAATCAATTTAATGGAAAAGATATTATTAATATTGACAGGCATTTAACCAATGCCTACTTCGGTACAGTCAACCACGTTAACAAGACTATTTCATCTATCTCTGAGCTGGTCTTGTCGATTATTCAAACCTTAGGTATTGAGATTGATCGTGATATAGCTACAAATCTTTATGCCGGTGCAGCTGCCGCAACTAACAATTTTACGTCTTATTCGACTAACGCCGATACATTTGAACATGTGGCTGTATTACTTAGAGCGGGAGCTGTCAAAAAAGCTTTTAAAAAACCTACTCTTGTTACGCCACCACAAACAATGTCATTCCAATCTCCACCAATAAGACCGCAACCTCAAGTAATTAATTCTATCCCTGGTGGACATAGTCCGGAAGTACCAAAGTCAGGACCAATTGAATCTGTAGAAAAAGAGGCTATGATTGACGCTCCTCAACAAACTAGCCAAGAATGGCTGAAACCAAAAATATTCAAAGGCGGAGGTTTGATATAATTGGTTCATGTACCTTACATTAGGAATCGCTTTTATTTTTTTTCTTATTGCTCTCTTTGTTATTCGCCAGTGGTTAAACAAACTTGAAGAGAAAACTACTCTTTCGTCAGATATTGTTGAATGGTTAAAGACTTCAAACCTTTCCGTAGATCAAAAATTATCAAAAAACCTGGAAATATTTGCGTCTGTCCAAAAAAGTATTGGGGAATTTTCTGAAATTGGACGATCGATGAAAGAACTGCAGGAATATCTAACATCCCCAAAGTTGCGTGGAAATATTGGAGAACATGTCTTAAAAGAATTACTTGCCCAAAACTTTCCTAAATCATCATATAAACTTCAGTATCATTTTAAAACCGGTTCGATAGTTGACGCAGTTTTGATAACGTCGCAGGGATTAATCCCAATTGACTCTAAATTCCCCATCGATACCTTTAAAAAAATTGCCAGAGCTACAAATAAAGATGAAATTGCCGCGATAAAAAAAGATTTTGAACGAGATGTCAAAAAACATGTTGACGATATTTCCAGAAAATATATACTGGCTGAAGAAAAAACCGTTGATTACGCACTAATGTATATCCCTTCAGAAAGCATTTATTATGAACTGATTAATAACGAAACCGTGTTTGATTACGCAGGAGCTAATCGTGTTCTTCCTGTTTCACCGATGAGTTTTTATGCCTATATCAAAGCAATTTTGATTTCATTTGAAGGAGAAAAAATTGAAACCAAAGCCAAAGAAATATTAAAGATATTGCAAGCGATTAAAAAGGACTATCAAAAAACAGATGAAGCACTATCAGTTTTAAATAAACATGTTACCAATGCATATAACCAAAGCTCCCAAGTAACAAAGACATTCTCGTCATTGGGGCAGAAATTGGAGTCAACAAATCTTCTTTCTATTGATAAAGAAAATAAAGCCCTAGAGTCTTAATTTTTAAAGATTAATTATTAATTGTTAAATAAACGGTTAAACATTAAACTGTTAAACTAAAACCTATGTTTAATGTTTATTATTTAATAATTTTTTAACAATTAACATTTAAAAATTAACAATTATGAAAATTACTTTCAAAAATGAAATAAAACCTCAAGATAATCTGGATGATAAACAAATTCTCAACCTTATTCTCAAGTCTCGCAATATTAAAGATCTAGAACAATTTCTAAATCCTCCATCCCCACTTTTTTTAACTCTTGAAGACTTTGGGTCGTATAAAAAATCCTTCGATAAAGTCCTAAAAATACTCAAAGAAATTAAGGGAAAAAATCAAATGATTGTTGTTTATACAGACTATGATGCCGATGGAATTACCGGTGGAGCGATTCTTTGGGAGACACTTCATCTTTTGGGTTTTAAAGTTATGCCCTATGTCCCTCACCGAAAACTTGAGGGATATGGATTTTCTAAGATCGGAATCGATAACGTAAAAAAAGAGTTTGATCCGGCGTTAATTATAAGCGTCGATCACGGTATCACTAAAGTTGAGGAAATAAAATATGCAAAAAAACTTGGAATAAAAATAATCGTCACTGATCATCATTTGAAAGGAGATAAAATTCCAGAAAGCGCCGAAGCAATCTTTCATATTCCGACTCTTTCGGGGAGCGGTGTCGCCTATTTTTTCGCTAAGGAAATATTTAATTCGTTCTTAACCTCCGCGGTTGAGGAGCGAAGCGGGAAAACCGCGGAGGTTTATAAAGTTTTGGCAAATAATTTCGCCACAGATTACCTTGCCATTGCCTCGATCGGCACTATAGCCGATCTTGTTCCGCTGGTCGGACCATCCCGCTCACTTGTGAAATACGGACTTACAACTTTTCCAAAAATAAAACGCTTCGGTATAAAACACATTCTCAAACAAGCTGGCATTGAAAATAAAAAAATTACTCCATACGAGGTTGGGTTTATGATCGCTCCCCGCATAAATGCAATTGGACGTCTAGAACATGCAATTGACGCACTAAGGTTGCTTTGTACAAATGATGAAAAGAAGGCCTACGGCTTAGCTCACAAAATAGGAAATGTAAATATCGAACGTCAAGAATTAGTGGAAAAATCAGTTAAAGAAGCGCAACAATTATTATTAAAAGGAAAGGGTCTCTCACAAAAAGTGATTATTCTCGTTTCTGAACACTGGCATGAAGGTATTATTGGTTTGATTGCTTCAAAGATTGCTGAAGAATTTTATCGACCGACCTTGGTTTTAACCAGAACCGAAACTGGCTATAAAGGTTCAGCTCGCTCGATCCCATCTTTTCATGTCACTGATTTTTTGCGCTCTCTTAAAAAAGATCTTATTGATGCGGGCGGTCATAAACAGGCCGCTGGCTTTACTTTAGAAAAAAACCAATTAGAAGGTTTTATAAAAAATGCTCAAAAACTGGCAAAAAAATTAATTAAAGATAAAGATCTTAAAAGAAAAATTGAAGCCGATCTTAAAATTCCAATTTCTAAAATTAATCTGGATCTGGTTAAATCACTGGAAGCATTAGAGCCTTTTGGCATGGGCAACCCGCGCCCAACTTTTTATAGCGAAGGAATCTTAACTGGCGCCATGCTTCTTGGAAAAACCCAAAAACATTTAAAATTATTTGTTTCTGATGTCATTCCCGCGAAGGCGGGAATCCAGTCTTTAGAATTATTAGCTTTTAACCATGCTGATAAATTCAAGGAGTTATCCAGCGGACAAAAAATAAAAGTTGTCTACAACCTCGATATTAACGAATGGAATAATAAAAAAAACCTTCAGGGAAAGATTATGAGTATTAGTTATTGATTATATAACCATCCGCTGTTATTGGTAATATTCTGTTACCTCTTAGCAAATTCATTAATTCAGAAACGTCTTCGTGATACAAATTTGGACTAGGTCCACTAAAAACATCAAATAAAAATACCCCAATCATATCAGATGTACTTATTGTTAAAGGAGCAATATGACCAGATAAACTAGTCATGTGTGGACTTATTGGAATTGGCAATGCTTGTTGATAATTTACATTTTGTCGAATAAAATCATGTGGTTGACGATTTCCACGAGTTTTATTTTGAACCTCTAGAAAATCAATAACAAATCCTCGAAGCAAATGTACTATAAAAGCAGATGAAGGTCTTCCAAAAGCATGATTTATCTCAAAATGATTATTGTGTAATTTATCCACAACCCTATTTCTTTCAATATCGCTGTTAAATATATCAGACACTTCTTCAGGCAATAAAATATCCCTACTACGTCTAAAAATGTTTAAAGGCATTCGATAAATTGGACCAGCTTCAGTTTTCGCTATTACTTCTGTTCCTTTTAGGGAATGTGCAGCCATTTCTATTTTATTATGCCCATACCTATATCCTCCTAAACTCATATTTAAATATAAAAAATTATTTCTTATTATAAGATATATTTAAATATATTTCAAACTTATTTATATTGATAGAACGATTTATAACTAAATTGATAGTATTATATAGGTCTTAATAAATAAACTTGTCAACGGCACAAAAAATTGTTGTGACTTTGAAGTTGTTATGAAAAATCTATCGATAGAAAAGTCGTTGAAGATTAATCATTATTGTTGTACCTATTTAAACTTCAATTGGTGTTCGTCTATTTTCCATACCTATTAAAAAACCCCGCTGGTGGCGGGGTAGGTAATTTACAAATTATAAATCAACCACACCGCGTACAAACCTCAATAAAGAGGTTTTACCTAGTAATAAGTTGATAAGATGTATTGATCATGATTATTGAACTGTCATTATACTTTTTATTTTATTCTTGTCAATAATATTAAAAAATTGTATGATTATGAAGTTATTATGAAAAATCTATCTATAGAAAAGGTTGTTGATAAAGTTGGTCAAGTTGTTGAGCTTTATGGCTGGGTTGATACCAAGCGTGACCATAAAAAAATCGTCTTCATAGACCTTCGGGACAGAACCGGAACAGTCCAGGTGGTTGGGGGCGAAGATTTTAAAGCTCTCTCTGAGGAAGATGTTGTTTATATAAAAGGTTTGGTCAAGTCCCGCCCTGATAAAATGATCAATGCTAAAATTAAAACTGGTTCGGTTGAAATTGAAGCTAAAGAATTAAAAATTCTAAATAAAACCAAAACTCTTCCTATCCCAGTTAATTCTGACGGACATGATATAGACGAGGAGGTCAGACTTAAATACCGTTACCTTGATCTGCGACGTCCTAGAATGTATAAAAATCTGGCCTTAAGATCAAAGTTTATTGATCTTATCCGCCAATATCTTTTCAAAAAAGAATTTTTAGAGATCGAGACGCCGATATTATCTGAAACAACTCCTGAAGGCGCTCGTGATTTTATTGTCCCCTCACGCTTTCAGCCCGGCAAATTTTATGCTCTCCCTCAATCGCCTCAGCAGTATAAACAGTTATTAATGGTTGGTGGAATTGAAAAATATTTTCAGATTGCCCGTTGCTTTCGGGATGAGGATCCGAGATCAGATCGAGCTTACGGAGAATTTACCCAGCTTGATGTTGAAATGAGCTTTGTTGAGAGAGAAGACGTAATGAATTTAATTGAAGGAATGATGATTGAAGTTTATGAAAAATTAAATATACCAATAAAGCAAAAACCTTTCCCGGTTTTTACTTATTCGGAAGCGATAAAAAAATTTGGAGCTGATAAATTTGATCTTCGAACAGCTGATGAAAAAGCTAAAAATATTCAGGCCTTTGCATGGGTAGTTGACTTTCCATTTTTTGAAAAAACCCCTGAAGGTGGTTGGACATTTACCCACAATCCTTTTTCTGCTCCAAAACCGGAATTCATGAAAGATTTGCTTGAGAAAAAAAATATTGGAAACATTCTCACCACTCAATACGATTTGGTCTGTAATGGTTTTGAAGTTGGTGGGGGCAGTATCAGAAACCATACTCCAGAGGGTCTAAAGTCTGTTTTTGAAATTATGGGATTAGCTGAAGACGAAATAAACTTAAAATTTGGACACATGATCGAAGCCTTGGGATATGGTGCTCCTCCACACGGAGGGATTGCACCAGGGATTGATAGATTGTTGACCTGTATCACAGGCGAAACATCTATTCGGGAAGTAATCGCCATGCCAATGACCTCAAGTGGTAGAACCGCAATAATGAAGGCTCCATCCACTGTCAAAGAGGATAAACTTAAGGAACTTGGGATATCGGTACGCAGTAGTGGAGAAACAAAATCAGTGTTAACAGAATCTGTTTTTGAAAAGATAAAAAATCTTCTTGATCAAAAAAAAATCGAATATAAGTTGATGGAACACAAAGCTGTATTTACCTCAGAAGACGCAGCTTCAGTCAGAAAGACTGAGCTTAAATTAGGAGCTAAAGCTTTGATCATGAAAGCGGATAAAAAACCAATAATGATCGTTGTACCGGGTGATAAAAAAGTTGACACATCTTTATTTAAAAAGACATATCAAATAAAGGATTTGGAAATGGCCAAACCTGATGAAGTTAAAACAGTTACCGGTGTTGAAATTGGTGCTGTACCTCCTTTTGGAAATTTGTTTAAAATTCCTTTATATTTTGATAAAACAATAGTTGATAATGAAACGGTTTTTTTTAACGCTGGTAGCCACAGTAAATCCATATCTATGAAAGGTCTTGATCTTGAAAAAGCTACTAAACCAATCGTAGGTAGTTTCTCTAAATAATTTTAACATTTAATATTTAATCCATGCGTCCCAAACACATTTTTCTCTTCATCTTTTTTACACTATTCTTCTTATCATATCCTGGTGATTCGTACTACTTTCATATTTTTGCCTACAATCGTGAACTGATAAATAAAGTGGAGCCGACTACAAAGATCAATATCCATCCAATTCCGTATCTAAAACTTCCCTATTATCCGGAGGTCACAGCTGAAAGTATTTATCTGGTCGATCTACCATCATTTACGCCAATCTATTCCAAAAATGAAAATCTAAAACTTTTTCCTGCCTCAACAACAAAAATATTAACTGCTTTAGTTGCCTACGATATATACAAACCTAATCAAATAATTACGGTTAAAAAAACAATTGAAGAAGGTCAAATAATGGGTTTGATAATCGGCGAAAAAATAACGGTTGAAAATATTCTTTATGGAACACTTGTCCACTCCGGAAATGACGCTGCTTTTGTTTTAGCTGATAATTATGGTTATGATAAATTTATTAATTTGATAAATAAGAAGGCTGATGCCCTCGGTATGAAAAACAGTTATTTTTCAAATCCTAACGGCCTAGATTCTGGAACACAACATTCGACCGCCTACGATTTGAGTTTAGCGGCAAGAGAACTTCTAAAAAATCCCTATTTATCTAAAATTGTTTCTACTAAAGAAATTACTATTTCCGATGTTGATTTTAAATATTTCCATCAGCTAACTAATGTCAATAAACTGCTGGGAGAAATTCAAGGTTTAGGAGGTTTAAAAACTGGATATACGGAAAATGCCGGTGAAAATCTAGTTTCATTTTATAAAAAAAATGGACATCAATTTATTATCGTCATCCTAAAAAGTTTAGATAGATTTAACGATACGAGAAATATTATTAAATGGATCGAAGAAAATGTTGATTATATTAACCCTAAATTTTAGAACTTAACCGCTTGTAGGTATGCTACGAAATCTCCTTCTCCTAAAAACACGTATACAGGTTGTAAGTAATTTTGATAAATATCCGGATCAAAATATCGAATCTTCATATCTTTTATAAGTATATTCTTTTGTCCCTGAGTCCCAGCAACCACTTGACCCATACCGCTATTTAATTCCGCCCAGGCTTCTTCTCCTGTTTTTACCCTATAAGTCCCTATCTGCTCTTCGGATTTTTCAAAAAATGCTATTTGACTTTTTATTATTTGAAATTCGTTATCCTGAAAAAGCATAATTACATAGTTTTGACTTGTAAAAAACTTTGGAGTTACTACTTTAAAAGTATCAACATCAGGTCGGCCAAAATCTATTTCAACTAATTGGGCCTGGGAGCTTTTTTCAACATTAACAAAATTTTGATTAATCGGATTATATTTTAGGTAAATCACGTTCGTAGTTCCTTTTCCGAGCTCATCTGGATAACGACCGATCTTTTTTAAGAAATCAATCGCCTTATTTTCGATCACTGTCCTTGTAGGAATTGTAAGTTGTGGAGAAGAAAATAATTCGTTGTTAACTTTTCTATCAAATTTAAAATTAAAGTTAGAGATATCAATAGTTAAAGTTTTTTCTTTATCTGTAAAAGTGGCGATTTTTCCGGATAATTGGTGCTTGACTACTTCTGTATCAAAACCAAAACTTTTGGCAAATAAATATATTTTCTCACTATAACCAAAGCGTGGATTATACGGTGGCAAAAAATATACTTTTGCAGTATCTGTTGCTGTTATTGGCTTTCCTTCGATAGTATCTAAAGTGAATTTGAATCCGGCGCTTGAGGAAGAATTTGGTATTTCCGGTAGGCTTATTTTTCCAAAAATTGGATTGGTGTATATCGTTATGGTCTTATTAGAATCTATATAAATTAGTGTTAATTTGATCGAGTAAAAGAATATTAAAAAGACAAGGCAAGATAAAATAAAATATGGTAAATATTTACGAAAATAATAAGACAGCTCAGTTAAGGACATACAATTATATTACAGGAAAAACTCATTCTTTACAGCATTCGAACGTTTTGACGATCATATTATTAATTTGTTTCAAAAGATCATTTTTGAGGTAGTTCATAAATTCTTTAATAATTTTGCTTAATTTCATAAATATTGTACAAATCTAAATAATAATGCGACCAATATTAATAATATAATGGAAACTACTATCCTTTGATAAGGGAAAAAAACTTTCCCCTTATTGATCTTTCGTAAAATTATATCTGCTGTTATTGAAAAAAATATTATTATTAAACCAATCGCTAAGACGTCATTAATTCCTAGTTTTCTCGCTATCAACAATCCTCCTCCAATTGTTAAAATACATGCAGGGCACATAACTTATGATAGAATTTGTTATTAGGATTTACAACCAAATCATTTAATGAAACCATGTTTGTTGTTTTTGTCCTGCAAAAATATAGATGAGGCAGATAGAATTTCTTATCAGTTGTTGAAAGAAAAACTTATTGTTTGCGCCAAAAAAATACCTATTAATTCAACTTATTTATGGAAAAATAAAATCGAATCCGATAGTGAAATTTTATTGATTATCGATTCTATTGAAGAAAATTTTAAAAAAATAAATGAAGAAATTGAAATTATTCATAGCTATAAGGTTTATAACTTATTAATGGTAAAAGTAGATAAAATTAACAGTAAATCTTTAAAGTGGCTTACAAAAAGTGCGTTTATATAATTTGGTTCGAACTTATTTTATCAAAAATT
>CABIKN020000016.1 GCA_902200405.1 Candidatus Roizmanbacteria bacterium
ACAGCAGTTGTATCTTTACTTGGGTCAGTTTTTTTTCTTAAAGAAACAATTAGTATTCAACAATATCTTGGTTTTTTCTTTATAGTCGGTGGTATGATTTGGCAAGCTTCATCACTGAATAAAAAACAAATAGCAAATTCCAGCAATACTTAACTTCGATGTATCGATACATCGAAGTGTCTTGTTGAATACTACTAATTAACTAGTCAAAGCGTTAATCGATTGTCATCTTACGTCATCCCATTGAAAAAAGGGGATCCAGGAACTCTTGATACCAATATCGAAGGAAATATGTGCTTTCTTGCACTCTGACTCATCCCTCGCAACTTGAAAATAGAGAAGTGGGAAGACTTGTTTTTATGAAGGTGGGATATTAGCACTTTTTATAAAGTCTTTTTACCAACCATTTTTGATATAATGCATAGTAATATGGGGACAAAAGAGTATACGTTGAAAACACATACAGAGACGTATGAAAATTCTACAGAAACATATGTAGCATATGATCAAGATGGGGAACCTGTTTCATTCAAGAAAAAAAGCAAAGAGCATCAAAGTCAACATAAGATATACCAACACCCAACATTTTTTGAAAACCTCCCAATAATTATACAACAACCGCATGTTGTCGTAATAAATCCAAAGTCGAAAAATCCTAAGTCTATACAAAGTGCAAAAAAAGGTACAATAAAAAAATATGTCCGAAAAAGATATGTCCGTGATTTAAATTTACCGTTTTATACCGGATTTGAAGATGATAGTGTTGTTGTGATAGTTTTGTATAATAACAATCCAACAGAAAACCCAAAAAATTTAACTTTAACTTATTACGTTCAAAAAGAATTATGAATAAAATAAATGCAATAAAACTCGCAAAAGATTGGTACATAACTCATGACCCATATTCTGATTTATTTCAGGCTTATGATAACGTGGCTTTTAATAACAACAAAAAGGATTTTGTAGAAAAAAAATATAAAGATATTAGAGTTTATATAAACAAAAAAACTTCATTACCTTTCTTTTTAGAAATTACAAATGTATATGAACAGCTTGGGGTTGATATTGATAATTTGGTAAAATTAGATATACTTAAGCTAATTGAACCTTATTTAAATAAATATGGCAGACTCTAAACAGAATCAGGTACAGTTTAAACTTCTTTCAAAAACTCCAGCTTTGGCGATGGATGGACACCTTGTAACAACAAAAACTGATGGTTCGGGTGAAATTATCTTTTTTCAAGTTTTAAAACAAGAGGCTGGTGTATTAGAGGTCAATGGCATTGCAACACTTAGGATGACTGTTCCGCAACTTAAAGCTCTAAGTGAGGCTATTCAAAATACTCTTCAACAACATGAAAAAGTAACTACGAAAAAGAAATGATTCCTTAACTAATATCCTTTTTGTCTGGATTTCCGCCTACGTGGGAATGACATTAATGAATTATTATGGAACGATGAATCGTTCCACTACAGAGTTGAATAAAAAAACTATTTAGTCAGTTCAAATAAATAGTAGGCAGTTCTATTTCCTGGCTTATCATATTTTTTGATTAGTTTGATCGGCCAGTTGGTCGGAAATTCCTGTCGATGAGAGAAAATTACATAGACTAAATTCTCTTTAAGCTCTTTTTGATTATCAAATAAAACTTTTTCATTAAGTGGCCAAAAGCCTCGAATATTAATTTTGTCATCATCTCTCAAAAATACGTTTAGCATATCAGCTATCAATCCAAAGTCACCTTCAGCTAATATTACAACTTGTTTTTCTTTTGATTTTTTACGCGCATATTCCATCATTTCTTTCGTTCCCCATCCAGCCGATGCGCCCTCAACATATTGCCCTTTATCAATTTCCGGAAAAGGAATAGAAGACAGATTAAAATAGAACCCATATGCGTAAAAGAAGGAAATAGACAAAAATAAAATTAATAAAATATATTTTAATATCTTTGATTTTAGATTAGCTAAAAAATATGCAGAAAAAATCGTCAAGAGAGTGGCAAAAAATATTAAATATCTAGGAAAGATTACTCTGGAGAGACCGGCAATAGCGAGGTAGGGAGCCAGTAACCAGGCAGAAAAATAAAGACCTAAATTTATATCATTTTTTAATAATGTAATTAGACCAATAATTCCTAAAAATCCGGTCAGCCAACCCATTTCTGAGAAAACATAATGAGGAATTGTTTTTAGATTCGGCAAAAAAACCGAAAAAGGAGATTTCATAAAATCAGAAAATGTCATAACGAAAGTGTTATTTTTTGCTTCGATGTAATGCATAAAAGGTGATAGTCTCTGAACGTTGTAGATAACAATTGCCATAACAAAGACAAAAGCAAACAAAATTAGATAATTAATAGTTTTTTTAATAATTTCTTTTTCATTTTTTCTCCAAATAAGAATTGGTGCTACTGCAGAAAGCATAATAAACATTCTTACAGAAGATTTAGTCAACATCGCCATTCCGGCTATCAATCCAAAAAATAAAGCCAAATCAAGCCTGAGTGTTCTGACAACTAATATAGAAAAAAATAAGATCCAAATAAAACCGGTATTTACAGCCGAATCAGCTAAAGCCATTCGATCGTAGAAGAGAAAAAAAGGAGTAAAGATATACAAAAATGCTCCCCAAAAAGCCGTTTTTTTACCAAATAAATAAAATAACAAACTAAATAAACCGGTTAAAGAAATGAAACCGGTAGCGACGGAAAACATTCGACCGCCAAAAAGAAGATTTTCGGGAAATAATTTTAAAAATGGAATTGTTCCCCATGTTTGCAATGGCTGCCGGCCATCAGTCAGAGAAATGAATCTCCAAGAGGCATCGTGCCAAGCGATTCTTGCCCAGCGAATATATATTCCTTCATCGGAAAATATCGGCAATTTATCTAAAAAAATAATTCTAGTAAGAAAAAATAAAGCAACTAAACTAATTACCAAGAAAATATCTTTACGATTAAAGTTTTTTTTGAAGAATGAGAAAACTTTATAAATATCAAACATAGTTTATTTCAAATATTATACAGCAACCGTCCAGTTTTTTTCATGGAATAGATTTAATTTTTATAGCTTTTTCCAATGGTAATTTTATCTCAAAAGCTTGATTAAATACAGTCGATTGATATTTGAAGTAAGTACGAAGTTCGTAAAGGCAGGAAAAAATAAGTATTAAGTAGAAAGTATTAAGTATTAAGTATCGGAACAATTTATTTTTTATTATCTTGTGGACGGCCGCATTCAAGATAATAATTGCTTGGCCAATAAAATAAACAATTGAAGGTAGGGTGGTATAAGTCCTAAGCATATTTGGATTTTCCCATGGGTAAGTCATGAGAGCAGGAAATAAAGAAATTAAGAAATAAAATAGAAATAATTTGTTGTATAAATTTTTAAAATTTTTTATGGATAATATCAATCCAACCATAAATAATATCCCCAAAATAGGGTTTAAGGCAGGTTTGTTGGGGTAATTATGGCGGCCATTGACGTCGCCTTTTATATTGAACATCAGAGCGGTTGATGAAATATTATGCCAGAGACCGGTAAGTTTTTCTTGAATAGGCACTTCATTATTTTTTAGGAAAAACTGTTGATCAATTCTCGTATCTTTGTTTGTCAATAAATATGAAGTTAATGGGGTGATTATGATAATGAATGGGATTAGAAAATAAACGAGTTTATAAAGTTTTAAAGTTCGTAAAGTTTCTAAAGTTAAAAACAACAGTGGTAATACAAAAAAGATGCGTCCGGGGGTGTAGGAAAGGAAGGCAAAGCCAGCAAAAAGGCCAGAAAGAATTATGTAAAAGTTCGACAGCGTTTTTTTCGACCGCCACACCCCTATAGGGGCCCCTGGCGATTGTCTCAAAAAAACTGTCTTCACTTTTAAAACTTCATCAAATTTTAGCAAAAAATAAATAGATGTTAATTCAAGCAATAATAAAAATGTGGCTTCAAATGAGAATCGAGCAAAGTTAAGAAACCAATGGGAGGTGAGGAGGATGAGAGTTAAAAAAAACGGAAACCATTGTTTCATTGTTTCATTGTTCGATTGTTTAAAAACTTTTTTCATTATTAAATAGAAAAACAAGACGTTCAGAATTCCAAAAATTGCTGCAGGAAATCGGAGGGCGAAAACATTTATTCCGAAAGTTTTTAATGAAGCCAGTAGGATATAAAAATATAAAGTTGAGTGACCGGTGGCAAGTTGGGAATAGGGTATATACGGTTTGTTATCTAATGATAAAGCAAGTTTTGTAAACTCAACTTCGTCAAAGCTCAGATATTTTGGAATATCGGCAAAGCGATAAAAAATTAGAGAAGCAGAAATTATTGCCAAGATTATTATTGGTAAGAATTTTTTCATTTATTTTTATTATATCAATTTAAGGTAATTTTAGTCTGGATCCCCGCCTACGCGGGGATGACAACAGGTGGAAATAAATCAATATATCTTCTTGTATAATCTAGTTATGTCCCAATATTATAATCCTAGAAGAAAATCATATCTTTATACACCTGGATCCTTGTTTCCATTTCGTTTGAGCCGTTCAAAGATAGATCTGTTCTTAAACTGTCCCCGTTGCTTTTATTTTGATCGCAGACTTGGAGTAGCTCAGCCGCCAGGATTTCCTTTCTCACTTAATTCGGCCGTTGATAAATTGTTAAAAAAAGAATTCGATATTCATCGGGCTGACGGAACCCCGCATCCATTAATGAAAACTTATAAGATTGACGCAGTTCCATTAAAAGACAAAAACATGGATAAATGGAGAGACGCACTTCGAGGTGGTATTGAATATTTACACAAAGATACAAATTTAAATATCACTGGAGGCATAGATGATATCTGGGTTAATCCGCAACAAGAATTATTAATTGTTGACTATAAGGCAACCTCTAAGGCAGGAGAAGTCTCGCTCGACGCGGATTGGCAGATCGGTTATAAAAGACAGATGGAAATCTATCAGTGGCTTTTTCGGAAAAACGGTCACAAAGTTTCTTCAACAGGTTATTTTGTTTACTGTAATGGCGATGCAGACAAAGAAGCTTTTGATGGAAAACTGGAATTTGATATTAAAATAATTCCTTACGTTGGAGATGACTCTTGGATAGACAAAACGATCACTGATATTCACAAATGTTTAAATAACGATAAATTACCCGAGTCAGGAAAGGATTGCGATTATTGTAAGTATAGGGAAGCGATCAATGATATTTTCCCTGCAAATCAAGCAGTTTTATTCTAAAAATATCTACCAAAGTCTCAATTGTGTCACGGATAAAGTTAACATTCTTTGTCTCCACATGTCTCCAAACAACCGGCACCTCGATTATTTTATAATCTAATTTTTGTCCTAAAAATAAAAATTCGATATCAAAACCGGCAGAAACAGATGAATCCTTTGCGATTCTTTTGTCATGAAAGACCTGTAACTTATCAATGATTTTTAAAGCGGCCTGTTTTTCAAATAATTTAAAACCACATTGGGTGTCCTTAACTCCTTTTAAACCGATAATCATGTTTCGAATAAAAATAAACCCTTTGGCCATGATTTTGCGAAGTAATGGAGCACCAGCCCGGCTGTTATTTCGGGAACCAATAATGATTTGTCCACCTTCTTTTGTTTTAACTATTAGTTTTTCTACTTCATCAATGGGTGTTGCGAGATCAATATCGGTAAAAATAACATAGTCTCCTTTAGCTTGTTTTATACCGGTCAAAACCGCAAAGGCTTTTCCTTGATGTGAATTTTGAATAAGGCGAAATTTTGGATAAGTTATTAAATATTTACTTTTGATAACGGATTTTGAAGTGTCAGTGGAACCGTCGTCAACAATGATCACCTCAGAGAATCTTACATCAGTAGCCGTAAAGTTGCCGATCTTATCCAAGACCCCCTTTTGGATATTGACCTCTTCGTTATAACAGGGAATAATTAGTGATATCTTCATATTTAAGTTAAAAGTCAAAAGTTAGAATTCAAAAGTTAAAGTAAAAAGTTAAAAGTGTTTAAAACTTTTTAATTTTGACTTATCTGACTAATTTATATATTTTAACACCCTTAACATCCCACTCCCCAACAATCTTATTGGGTGCGAAATAGGCAATATCCCACATAGGGTTACCGATAATAATATCGCATTTTTTCTCGCAAACAACAAATAGCTCATTAGCTTTTTCAAGACTATCTTTTTCCAGAGATCTTTTTCCCCAAATCTCCAAAAAATAACGGTAAGTCGAATCAGAATATTTTTCAGGAAGAGCAGTCACTGTAAATTTTTTATCCTTAACGTTGTCATAAATTTTTTGGGAAATATTTTTTGCCGATGTTATTTGATTATTTGAAGGATTACGAAAGTAAGGATAATTTTGAAAATTGAGAAAAATAAATCCAGCCAAGAAAAGTATGGTCAAATATTTTTCCCAAGAAGATTTAGAAAAGGCTATAAAATAGCTTATGATGACATAATAAAGCGGATAAAGGAGTCCAAAATAATGCGGATGCTTTGGCCCACTATACAAAGACATTCCTAAAATAGTTAGAAGAAAAATAAAAAGAAATATTTTTAAATTGGACGCTTTTTTTATCAAGGTGAATAGAATAATAAAGAGAAAAAACAATAAAAGATAGACAAACAATTTGTTTAGATCAATATTAAAAGAATATAAATTTAAATAATAAAAAGAGTCAAAAAGACTGTTAATTTTTGTTAAAAAACTTGTTCCGGAAGATTGGAAAAGTGCTAAGAAGAGTTTGCTATTTAGAAATTGATGACGAAGGTCGAAGATGATGAGAGGGGAGGAGAACAAAATAAAAGATATAACAGAAAATAAATAATTTTTTAATTGTTTCATTGTTTCATTGTTCGATTGTTTAAAACGATCAATCAATTTATTTAAAAAAATAATTCCAATTGGGGGGATGAGAAAGAGGGCGAGGTAATGCAACTGAATAGAAAATGACAAAAATGCTCCTAATAAAGCAAAAAAATACCACTTATTTGTTTGTAAACTTTTGATGACGAAATAAACTGTTAATAGTGTAAAAAGTGGTAGAAGATTTGGATTCCAGGAAAAGCGGGAAAAATCGATGAGGACTGAAGAAAAGCTTAAGAAAATAGTGGAAATTAAAGCAACTTTTTTATCAAATAATTCTTTAACGACAAAATAATTGATTAGAAGATATAAAGACGAAAAAATAGCAACGCCAAAAGCAAGTCCTATCGGTTGGTAATTAAAAAATAGCAACCATGGAGCGATAAAATAATAATAAAAAGGTCCAAGATAAACCTGTCCGATCGAGGTGGGAGCGCCTATTGCCGGGAAATGTTCCAGTGTTAAAATTCGTTTTATAATAATTGCATCACGACCCTGATCACCCAAAAAAGTGACAAAACCTGTCAGCTTGTAAAATCGCAAAAAAATTCCCACAAGAAGAACAGTAATTAAAATCCAATTCTTTGCTACAATATTAGTTATGCGACGCATATATCCTTATTTAATTCTAACATCAATTGTTTTAATTTCTAGCCTAGTTCTTTGGAAGAGCGTCGGCTTTCTTACTATATATAAACATTATGATGGGCCGCTTTATGTTGTTGCTGCAAAAACTTTTTATGATCCGGTAAAAATTGAACAGTTAAAATTGGAGACGACTTTAGGACCAAAATATTTTGCGGCCCATTTGCCTTTTTATCCGGCCTTAATTAGGGCGGTTAGGCCCGCCTTCGTCGTGACTTCGGCGGGTAAAGAGAATTTGGGGTATCTAAAGGCGATGGTGGGGGTAAATTTATTGGCAACGATCGGGTTAGTACTATTTTTTTATTACCTACTCAAGAAATTCAGTTTAACAAAAAATCCACTCATGTTAGCGTCGGTCTTATTATTTCTTCCTCGATTTTTAGTTGTTCGAACAGTCGGAGCTCCCGAAAGTTTATTTATTTTATTAATTTTATTATCCCTCTTCTTTTTTGAGAGAAATAAGTTTTGGTGGGCGGGTTTGTTTGGCGGACTGGCGACGATGACAAAAACACCAGGGATACTTTTATTTGGAGCTTATGGTTTAGTTTTTGTTGAAAGACTAATTAAAGATCGTAGATTTAGTTGGAACTGGTTAGGAATTTTGTTGATACCCTTAGGGTTATTGGGGGTGTTTGGGATTTATGGGATTCAGTACAAAGATTTTTT
Organism: Candidatus Roizmanbacteria bacterium; assembly: GCA_902200405.1. Classification (GTDB taxonomy): domain Bacteria; phylum Patescibacteriota; class Microgenomatia; order UBA1406; family GWC2-37-13; genus GWC2-37-13. Next base: position 8,194 of record CABIKN020000016.1, read on the forward strand.
TGCTTACTTTAACTCTGGTGACAACATTCATCTGGTCTTTCCGTATTCAGTCTTCGACTTTCAAAAACCTTGGGTGGGAACGGCTTGGCTTGAAGAGATTTTATTTTATTATTTTATGTACGGGCTGGCAATTATTAATTTAAAAGATAGTAAATATAGAAGCTTTTTCTATTTTGGTTTAGTATTTTTTACGGCTACTTTATTTGTCCAACATCGTGATATCAGCCGTTATTCCTTGCCTCTTTGGCCATTGGCGCTAATTGCATTTGAAAAATTCTTTACTTCAAAGAAATTTCTAATTATTTTTGTTATTTTATTGCCGGCAATATTTTTGTATGCCTGGAATTTTCTACTTTATAACGTTATGCCGATCAGTAATTGGGCCCCATTTTTGTGATAAAATTATTTATGAATTTTTTAAAAAAAAGATGGTATATAGTTTTGGCAGTAATTTTGATTTTAGCATTTATTTTTTATAAATTTAATACAAAGCCAAAAACGACCGAAAAAAGTTATAAAGTAAAAACTACTAATCTAAAAGAAGAGTTATCTTTTTCCGGTCAGGTTAATGCTACGGAAAAAGTTACCCTGCGTTTTCAGACTTCAGGTCGACTGGCATGGGTAGGAGTGAAAGAAGGTGATTATGTTAAGAAATATCAAGGAATAGCATCGATAGACACGCGTGACGTTAAAAAAACTCTCGAAAAAAAACTCCTCGCATTTTCAAAAACGAGGTGGGATTTTGATCAGACCAAAGATGATAATAAAGATGTGCTGACAGACAAAATAAAACGGGTTCTTGAAAAATCACAGTTTGACCTGACAAGCTCAATCCTTGATGTAGAACTTCAGAATCTTGCTCTTGAATATTCTTATCTCTCAAGCCCGATTGAAGGAATTGTGACACGAATTGAGGCACCGTTTGCAGGTGTGAATATAATACCAACTCAAGCAGAATTTGAGATCATCAACCCGAAGACTATTTATTTTTCAGCCACAGCTGATCAAACTGAAGTGATCAAACTGAAGACGAAAGACGAAGGAGATTTGACCCTTGATGCTTATCCTGATTTAAAAAATAAAGTAAAGATAGATTATTTGGGATTTATTCCAAAAACCGGGGAGACCGGAACGGTCTACGAAGTGAGAATGAAGATTCAAGATTCGATAAATAGCGAAAGCCTTCGATATGGAATGACCGGGGACACGACTTTTGTTTTGCGAGAAAAAAATAATATTTTAGCGATTCCGGTAAGTTACTTAAAAGGTAGTAAGGGAAATGACTATGTTTATATGAAAACTAATAATAAACGGAATAAAATAAAAGTTGAGACGGGGGACGAAATTGACGGAATGATTGAAATCACCTTGGGATTAAACGCGAACGATACTATCTATGATTAAACTCAAAAATATTTGGAAAGAGTACAAGATTGATAAGGATAATACGTTCACTGCGCTGAAAAAAATAGAACTTACTATCCAAAAAAGAGAGTTTACTGCAATAATTGGTTCTTCTGGATCTGGGAAATCAACACTTATGCATATCATTGGACTCCTTGACAGACCGTCTCAAGGTGAGGTATCTATTCATGATAAAAACACATCGAGTCTCGATGATTCTGAAATATCAAAATTGAGAAACGAGTACGTAGGATTTGTATTTCAACAATTCCATCTTATTAATAATTTGACTGTTTTTGAAAATATTATTCTTCCAGCAAGATATTCGCGAAAAAAACTAGAATACGACCCAAAAGAAAAAGCATTTGAATTACTACACCGATTTGGTCTAACCGATAAAAAGATGTACTATCCAAATAAGCTGTCTGGCGGAGAGCAACAGCGTGTTGCAATAGCACGTGCACTTATTATGAATCCTGAACTGCTTCTTGCCGATGAGCCGACCGGTAATCTTGATAGCAAAAACGGAGAGATTATTCTTGATATTCTTAAGGAGCTAAACAAAAAAGATAACCTCACCGTGATTGTCGTTACTCATGATAAGACTGTCTCCAATAGAGCGCGGAGATCAATTCAATTAAAAGATGGGCAAATATTATCAAATTAATTTTTTTTAAGTGAACTATTTTAATTTTATATTGCAGTCAGCATACGATGATTTAAGAAGAAACAAAATACGCACTTTTCTGACGTCTCTTGGGATTTTAATAGGAGTAGCTGCAGTAGTGCTTATTCTTGCATTTGGCCTAGGACTTAAGGTCTTCATAACCTCACAATTTCAAGGATTAGGGACTAATCTTATATTTGTGCTTCCAGGAAGGGTGCTCTCTCAAGGCGGGGGAGGATTTAGGCCAGGAGCAGGGACGCTTGGAGGTATTCGATTTGATGAAAAAGACGTGTTGAGTTTAAAGAGAATAGAGGAGATCGAATACGTTGTCCCGTATTCTGTAAAGACTGTACAGGTTCAATCAAAAGGAAAGTCAGAAATAGCTGATATAAGAGGGACAACAGAGGATGATTCTGTAATAAATAATGCTGAGATGGATCAAGGAGTATTTTTTGCTAGAAAAGATGTAGAAAAAAAAAGTAAGATTGCAGTACTCGGACAAACTATAGCAGAAAAACTTTTTGAATCATCCGAACTTGGCCTTGGAAAAACTATTCGTGTCGAAAACCACCGATTGAAAGTGATAGGAATTCTTAAGAAAAAGGGAGATCTTAGTCACAACGCGGATTCTTCTATCTTTATACCTTACACGAGCGCGTTTGTCTTTAATCAAGATAAAAAATTCTTTGATATTCATATTCAACTGAGAGATTATAAAGAAATTGAGAAAGTAAAAGAAAAAATTAAGCAGACCCTTTTAAAGCGGTACAAAGAAGATGACTTTAGCGTTATAGAGCAGACGGAGATATTAGACACGATTGGATCGATTCTCAATGCGGTAAGTTTACTTTTGGTTGCCTTAGGCGCCATATCACTCATAGTCGGTGGAGTGGGAATTATGAATATTATGTATGTTTCAGTGACTGAAAGAAGAAAAGAGATAGGGATACGACGGGCCGTAGGGGCAACAAGTCAGGATATCCTTTGGCATTTTCTTGTAGAATCGGTATTATTGTCTCTATTTGGAGGATTGATAGGTCTTGGGCTCGCATTCATTATTGTTTTTTTTATTCAAAAATTTTTTCCCGCTTATATTGATTTGAATTCGATTATGTTGGCCCTTGGAGTGTCCTCGTTGATTGGGATAGTCTTTGGAGTCTTTCCGGCCAAAAAAGCCGCTGACCTTTCACCTATTGACGCTATCAGATATGAGTAGTTTTTTGACATTTCGGGCAAAAGAATGAACTCCGGCCGTTGTGTTTGATTCGTTTAATAATTGTTTTACAAACGGAACAAGGTTGTTTTTCGCGTTGATATACTAAGAAATTTCTTTGGTGTCCACCTCTTGATCCATCGGGAAGAATAAAGGCTTCGTCAGCACCGGAAGAACCAAGATCCTTAATTCCATCATTGATTGTTTGTTTTATAGTTTTATAGAGAAGTGTTACTTCTTTTTTTGTTAAAGAATCAGACAATCTTTGCGGATGGATTTTGGCAAGAAACAGCGAATCGTTGGCGTAAATATTTCCAATTCCGGTTATCAAGTCCTGGTCCATTAGTAACACCTTGATAGGTCTTCTGGTTTTTTTGGTTATCGAACTGATTAATTTTGGGGTGAATTCCTCAGACAAAACATCAATCCCTTTTGGTTTCAGCGGCTGATCGCTGATCTTTATCCAACCGAATTTACGTAGATCGTTGAAAAATATTCCCGATCCGTCTGTGAATTTAATAATTATTCGAGTTGTATTGGCAGGCATTTTATTTCCTCCAGTAAAAGGAATGATGTTTTTGAAAACGGCATGTTCGACATCCTTTGAATAAAGAATTTGACCGGATAATTTGAAGTGAAAATTAAGAAAATTTTCCTGTAGGGGTCGGTCTTGACCGATCCTCGTTAGTTTGAGGACGAGAACCTTACCGTATCGATCAACAGAAATTATTTTTTTACCAATAACATCGTTTTTATTACCTACAAAATTTTTTGGGGAAAGAATCTCAACGTCAGAAATTATTTTTCCAACAAGGTTTGGCTTAAGCAGGCGTTTAATAGTTTCAACTTCAGGCAATTCTGGCATATGTTTGTGTCATCCCCTTGAAGAAGGGGGATCCAGTGCTTTTTGTCTGGATTCCCGCCTCCGCGGGAATGACAATACTAAACTTTTGACTTAACAAATTTTTTGATGTTTTCAATAAACTTTTCCTCGCTAAATTCTTCCGCTGTTTTTCTTGCCTCTTTTCTCATTTCTAGATATTCTTTTTCTTTTAAACTTTCTAACTTTTTAACTTTATCAACTAATGAATTTTCATTTAATTCATCGAACAGAAATCCGTTAATTCCGCTTTCGATATATTCAGGGAGTCCTCCAGATCGATAAGCGACTACGGGTAATCCATACCCCATGGCTTCAACGACGGCGATTCCGAATTCTTCGTCTTTCGACGCAAATAAAAATGCTTTTGCGTTAAGGTAGGTTTTTTTAAGTTCTTCATCAGATAAATTTCCTAAAAATTCAACGGTTGGTCCGGCTATTTGTTCAAGTCTTTCAAAATCCCGCCCAGAACCAACAATCTTTAAATTAAACTTGGCTGCGTTAGCAGCTTTTATCAGGACATCAATATGTTTTGCACGGGCAAGGCGGGAAACCGTTATGTAATAGTCACCCTTAGGGTGTCCGTACGGATCACCCTGAGGGTGACTGTCTGGAATTTGAACTGGGGGATAGATAACGGTTGAATCACGGCGATAAAATTTTTCTATCCGTCTTTTTGTTTCTTCAGAATTGGCGATGAGATAGTCAGCTCTTTGAGAAGATGTAAAATCCCAGATCCGTAAAAAATGATTAACGATATATCCATAAATTTTTATGAAAAAATATTTTTGCCATTCAATTGCCGTTTCATATCCGTAAAGATATCGGGGCGGATGATGGATGTAGGAAATATGAATAATCGGTTTTTCTGTTTTGATTCCTTTTGACATCCAGGAGCCGGATGAAGAAATTACTAAATCATATTTTGAGAAATCAAAACTTTCCCATATCAAAGGAGTTAAAAAACGAAAAGGGGAGTAAAATCTGTTAAGAAATGGAATCCTTCCGAACCATGAAACATGGACTTTCCAATCTTTGATCAGTTTTTTATGAGAGCCGAGTGAATTCAAATCAAAAGTGGTCGTATAAATATCGGCTTGGGGAAAGATCTTTTTTAAAGAAACTAAGACGCGTTCCGCACCTCCAAATTCACGTAGTTGGTCGTGTACTAAGGCAACTTTCATAGGCTATTATATCGTACTTTTTAAAAGTTCTCGATACCGAAATTTTTTATCGGAAAACAACAAACCGAAAAAAATTTGGTATCTTTGAACTTCAAAGATTGTGTAAAATGTTCTGATGAATGTATTAAACGCTATCATTTTGGGACTCGTTGAGGGGATTACAGAATTTCTACCAATTTCTTCAACTGCCCACCTGATAATTTCTTCAAAGTTATTAAATATTCCACAAACGGAGTTTCAAAAATTTTTTGAAGTTTTTATTCAGTCAGGCGCGATCCTGGCAGTGGTATTTATTTATTGGAAAGTTATATTAAAAAACAAATCTTTACTAATTAATATTATTTTATCTTTTATTCCCACGGCAATTGTTGGGTTATTGCTTCATAAAGTAATAAAGAATATTTTTTTTGAAAGCTTTACTTTGATTGCAGTCAGTCTATTTGTCATTGGTTTATTTTTCATCGTTTTTGAATTTTTACTCAAAAAGAAAATCGTTAATACTAACAAAAAAATTATTCAGATGACAATCATACAGGCTTTGTTAATCGGAGTCGGTCAATCACTGGCGGTTGTTCCTGGAGTGTCAAGAGCTGGGGCGGTTATTCTTACAATGATGATTTTGGGTTTTAATCGAGAAGAATCGGCTTTATATTCTTTTGTTCTTGCCGTCCCAACGCTTTTGGCCGCAGCTCTCTTTGATTTTGTAAAAACAGATCCCCAGCTGATTTTTACAGGCAGTAATCCGTTATTTTTGTTTATTGGTTTAATTACGTCTTTTTTCAGCGCTTTACTTGCCATAAAATGGTTTGTAAGGTTTTTACAACAAAATTCTTTGTCTTCTTTTGGAATTTATAGGATAGCTCTCTCTATTTTTACTTACTTTGTTCTTTGAAACGATCAAAGTTTATTTGAGTCTCTGAAAAGTTCTAATTCTGTGACAATTTGCGCATACAATATCGCATTTTTTAATTTCTTCCATTAATTTTTTAAGAGACCAAAAATTCTGATTAGTCAAATGTGCAATATTTCCCAACTTTTCATTTCCATTTCTGTGATCAAAATCCATAACATAGTGTGGGTATTTTTTACCGCAATCAACACATGGTTTATCTTTTTGTTTATTTATAAAATCACGCCGACTTTTCCGATACTCCCTTCGTCTATTATTTGCTAAAGATAATTGTCTGGTTCTATTGTCCAAATAATATTTTTTGCCTCTTTCTTTAAGGCATTTTTTACAGTGATTATAAAATTGACCAGATTTATAACCCGATTTCCTAAAATAGAATTGAGATAAGGGTTTTTTTGTGTGACATTTTGAACATTCCTTCATAGACTAATTTTAATATGTAGGTCTAAAAAATTCAACGAAGTTTTTCAGTATAATTTTGTGCCGAGAGCGTGAGTCGAACACGCATCTGGGGTTTTTCAGACCTCCGCCGTGACCACCTTGGCTATCTCGGCAAAACATACTGTGGATCAGGATGGAGTCGAACCATCGATTGGACTTTATAAGAGTCCCGTTATAACCGTTTAACTACAGATCCATTTTATCCAAAATTATATCAAATTTCCACCTTATCTAGGCGGATTGGTGGACCTACCGAGAATTGAACTCGGATCTTGGCAATGCGAATGCCACATTCTACCGTTGAACCATAGGCCCTTTCCAATGAGTGTCTCCGGGGAGAATTGAACTCCCATCAAAGGCTTCGGAAGCCCTTATTCTATCCGTTGAAATACAGAGACAATCCTCTAATATTATATCTGATATTTATATATTGTTTTGCCTATCTTCCTTTGATAGAATGAGCGAGATATGCGAAAAATTTCATCAACCATGATCTCCCAACATCCTGATCATGGCAGTAAACCCTATTGGCAAAAAAATGCTTTCATAAAAACTGGTGATGAAATAAAAGAATGTTTTTTATCTTTTTCTGAATTAGGCTCTTCTGAATACAAATGGGATTGGGAGGGAAAATATGTTGATGAGTCAGTCATCGAAAAGCTTCTCAGCGAATATCATGATTATTTTAAAGAAAATCCGTTGGGAAAAGATAAGTTTTTAACCTTTCGGCTCCCGAATCCAAAAGTAGAAACGGAGTTCAGGTTAGGAAGAGCTTTTATGGGTATCTTGGGAGCAGCTGGTTTAGCCAAAAAAATCGGCCTTCATAGTCCTCCTTTATTTGAAGTCATATTACCGATGACCGAATCGGCCGAAGAAATGATTGCCATTCAAGAAGCTTTCCTAGAAATGGCTTCCTTAAAACATGCTCTTTATGATTTTGGAGAAGAAAGTTTAAGACACATAGAATTGATTCCTTTATTTGAACAGGTATCCACGATCATGAATTCGCATTTGCTTTTGGAAAAATATTGGAGGATGCACGAAAAGATATTTCATTTTAAACCAGTATATTTTCGTCCATATTTAGCCCGGTCTGACCCAGCTTTAAATTCCGGATTGGTTCCAACAGTTTTAGCCATCAAGATAGGACTTTCACACTACAAAGAGCTAGAGAAAAAACATAATATAAAACTATTTCCGATCATTGGTTCGGCGTCACTTCCTTTTCGCGGAGGCTTAACTCCAAATACGGTTGAACGATTTTGCCGTGAATATAAAGGGATAAAAACAGTTCTAATACAAAGCGCCTTTCGTTATGATTATGAAAAAAAGTCAGTAATAAAAGCAATTAAAAAGTTAGAAAAAATTCTTCCTCAAGGGGAAGCGGTCTCGATTTCAGTATCTGAAGAAAAAAAAATAAAAGAATTAATTTCAGTCTTTGAAAAATATTATCGAAATTCAATTGAGCCAATTGCCGAACTGATCAATAATGTTTCTTTCTTTTTACCCAAAAGACGGGAAAGAGTTTTACACATCGGACTTTTTGGCTATTCCCGTGGTTTAGGGAAAGTAAGACTTCCTCGGGCAATTGGTTTTACGGGAGCACTATATTCCTTAGGAATTCCCCCGGAAATAATCGGAACTGGCAGAGGCATAAAATATGCAATAGAGAATAAACAAATAAAATTAATAGAGAAATACTACTTAAATATTAAAGACGACCTAAGAAAGGCCGGTCGGTTTGTCCAAAAAGATGAATTGATAAAACTAGCAAGAGATTCTCAAGTATGGAAAGACATCTTGCAAGATATTGAAGAAATTGAAAAATACTTAGGTGAGAAATTCAAACCTGTAACTAAAGAAGAAAAAGAGCACTTTGAAATCGTTAAAAAACTTCATGAAAAAATGGATCTAGGTAAAAATTATCAAATATATCTCAATCGTCTTGCTATTTTACGAAAAAGTCTGGGATAATTAATACATTATGAAAAACACCAAAGTTTCCAGTAGGTTACTTGCGGTTCCTGCTTCGCCTATCAGAAAGTTAGTTCCCTTTGCCACTGAGGCAAAAAAGAGGGGTGTCAAGGTCTATCATCTAAATATTGGAGATCCGGATATAAAAACTCCAAAAGTAATGATAGATGTTTTGAAAAATTGGACAGATAATCCAATTGCCTACGGTCAGTCTCAAGGTCAACCAAAATTTCTTGAATCATTAGTGAGTTACTACAACAAACTTGGGTATTCTTTTGTAAAAACTAATCATATTCAGGTAACAACCGGTGGTTCAGAAGCTATTTCGATGACTCTTTTTGCTGTTTGTCAACCAGGGGAAGAAGTAATTGCCTTTGAGCCATATTATGCAAATTATAACTCATACTCAACTATAAACGGAGTAAAAATAGTTCCAGTTTTAACGAAAGGGGAGACAGGTTTCCATTTGCCGGTTAGACGTGAAATTGAGAAAAAAATTAACAAAAAAACCAAAGCAATTCTTATATGTAATCCAAACAACCCAACAGGAACGGTTTATACAAGAGAAGAAATGGAAATGCTTGTTTCGATTTGTGTTAAAAAGAATCTATTTTTGATTTCCGATGAAGTCTATCGCGAATTTGTCTATGATGGAAAAAAGCACGTATCAATTCTAGAGTTTATGAAAAAGT
>CABIKN020000017.1 GCA_902200405.1 Candidatus Roizmanbacteria bacterium
GAATCGTTAAGGACTTTGGGGTACTAATTGTCCTAAGTCAGGAGCAATAGAACAAATTGATAAGCTTCCATTTTCCGATGATAAAAAGAATCTTGATTTTGTCCTAAGATTGGTCCATGAGGCTCATCTGACAACTTTATCCAATGAAGATTTTACAATAGGTTATGACCGTATGTTTGAGCTGGGTTTTGCTCCGCAGGCAAAAAGAATTTTGGTATGAGTGAAAGATTAATCAACAGCAACGGCTTCAAATAAAATTTTCTTAATTAAAGCCTGATAAGGAATATCAGTTTGGTGGGCTTTTACTTTTAATCTGTCAACAAGAGTTTCAGGCAATCTAATTGTAATAGGTTTACTGGTTAATTTTAAATTAGTAAACTGCCATCTTTCCAATTTTGAATAGTCGACGTATTCTGTCGAATCGATAGTTTGCCAAAACTTTCTTTCTTCCGCTTCAGATTTAAAATATGGAATGTTTTTAAGTTTTTTCATAGTTCCTCCTTTCTTTTATATTGGCCAATCTGGCCGAAATAATTCTAATTTTACTTTTTCTTCTGGTAAAAACAACAAATAAAACATTTTTTGTTAGGTTCCTGCCTAGAGCAATCAACCTCTCTTCTTTTTGCGAATGTGCAATATCTTTTTTAACTTTTAGTCTTTCATCTAAAAAAACTTCTTCTGCTTGATTGGGCGCAATATCGTGTTTTTTATAATTTTTATCAATGTTTCCTTTATCCCACTCAAATTCAAATAAGTTGTCTTTCTTAATCATGTGTATTTATTTTATAAATACATTTATTATTTGTCAATAGATAAAATCTATAAATTTAGCTTCGGATAATCGCAGGCATCAATCCAATTTTTTTGATAGAATTTGAAGTATGAATCGTGAAAATCCTTTGTTAACCAGCGTTAAAAACAAATTAAGGTACAGATTTGAAGAACCTCAGTTTATTATCCATAATCCTTTCTCTGAAAAAAACTATCTTACAAAAAGAATGTTTGAAGGTTATTATGGTCCTTTGGCCTCAATGGATAGATCAATTGCGATTGAAGAACAGTCCCACCAACTTGTTAGAAATATTTCAGACTCGAGAGATAATTGGAAAAAAGAATTTTCTAGAAAAAAGAAAGCAGAATTAAATCAAATTAAAGAAGTTAAAGTTAAAGAATTGCAGGAAAAATGGCAAGAAATCCCTAAAGGGGGGATTGAAGAGGAATCTTGGCTAACAGAAGCGGCGGGTTTTGTAACGGCTTATTTTGAAAACAATAAAAAGAATCAGGGAGAAAAAATAAAAATGTGGGACAATCAGCTTTTATATCTAACTTTGATGAATCTTGAAAAAGGGAAGTATAGTTTCGGCGAGCTTTCAACTGTGCACAGGGCTATTCAACTTGATACCGGAGAAGGAAAAACAAAATGTACAGGTCTTGTAGCTGTCTTAAATATACTACAAGGAAAAGAAGTAATCATAGTTGAACAAAATTATATATCAGCAGAAAAACATGCTCAAGAATTATATCCCTTTTTTGAAGATCTATTAAGTGTTGAAACCGGAGTTGTGATAGATAGATCATATAAAGGAAAAGGAACAGCAAAAAATGTCAGAGTTAATTCCTATGGGATTATCGAAGAAGACGGAGAAGACGATTTTATTAAGAATGTAAGAGTTGGATCAGATGGAATTATAAGAGAAAAAAAACAATCAAAAGCTTCGTTGAGAAAGAGTTATGTTTATTCAAACGGGGAAAAAATAGAAGACTCTAGTCAGAGTGGCAGACAAAGATGCTGGAAAAAAAGAATAGTTTATTGTGATCATAATTCTTTAGGGACAGATGTTGCCACAGACAGACAACTAACAACCAAAAAAAAAGATCAACTAGTTCCAGATCTTAAAAATAAAGTTGGGTTGATCCAGGAAGCTGATGGTCTGGCTATTGATGAGGCGGCCAATCCTTTTCAAATCCAAATACCAGCAAGTGGAGATGCAGCTTGGTATTTAATAAATCAGTTATTTTATTCTCCTGCTGAAGTGTACCTGGAGAGTAAACGCGGAAAAAAGAATAAAGATCCAATAAAAGAAGTCGTTCGTAGGAAACCTACGGAAAAAAGAGCCGATATTGAATTTACAAAAGATTTTTATTTTGGGCTTTTTGATGGATTATATAGCATCGTCAATACTAATAGCTCACTCGCTGACGAATGGAAAAATAGAAAAGCCTATATAATTACTACCAACCAAAGATTTATATACGATGAATCGGTAGTTGAAACGGCTATTGATAAATTAGCGCCTTTTTTAGCACCTTTATTTAAAAACGATGAAAAAATATGCAGAGATTTTTTATTTAATAATGCTTTTATTGTAGATACGGCACTGGAAGTATTGATGACCGGCCAACCTGGACGAGGTTTTATTTCAGGAGAAAAACCTATCCTTATGGATCAATATGGAGTGCCATTGGACAATAGGCAAAAAGATAAGGTCTACCAAGTCTTTCTCCAACTATATAACATCTGGGAAAAAGAAGGATTAACAAAAAAATCAGAAATAACAGATGAAGATGTAAAAAGAGCAAGGAAAAAAACTCATCACCAAATTGAAGTTCCTTTCAAAATTTCCAACAAAATTATTCCATCGGTTTTATATAGAGAATTTGGAGAATTAAGACTAACATCAGGAACGCTGATTCCAATAACTAAACCGCTGTTTGATCTATATAATACTGAAACCTTAGCAGTGTCAAGACATGAAGCCATTGCAGAACCTAATGATGTAAGGAAAGGGTTACGGACGGTTTGCTTAGATGGAGGTATTGCCGAAGTAGATTTTGTAGAAAAACAAAGATTGGCAGGAAAAATACATGATCTTATCAAAAATATTCAAAAAAAAGGTACGGCTGGGCTTATCATCATGCCGGATGCTAAATCAGCTTACGAACTTAATCAACTTTTAGCTGATTTTTTTGCTGACGAAGTGGCTAACGATAGGAAATGGGAAGATCTTATAATGATAGATGGCGCACCAATAAACGAGCGGAATATTAACAATAAAGTAAGATTGGTAACAGGTGATGAAGAATTTGCTATTCGTGGGACTTTGGAAAAAACATTGTCAGATATTAATCCTGGAGACATTATCATCACGACTCAAATGGCTCATCGAGACATAGATCCAGAATTATCAAAGCAAGTTAAAAAAAATGGTGGCCTAACAACCGTTGTTTATAATCCTCCCAATGAAAGAGGATTGTGGCAAGCGCTTCAACGTTCAGTAAGAGCAAATGTAAAAGGGGAAAGAATGCTATTGCTTAGCGAAGACTCTGTAAAAGATATCCGAAATCTATATCTTATTAATCCTCCAACAAATCAACCAATTTCGAGTTTGATAGTTGGCACAGACGTACTCAGAAAAGAAAGACAGCAAGAAATAGACACCCTTTTTACCAAGTCTTTAAAGGGCGATCTTAAGTCTCAGCAATCTCTTTTTAACCAATATCTTCTTGGCTTAAGAAACTCTGAAGGTCAAGTAACCGACTCAATAATGTTTTCTATGGTCAGGGAACTGCCCTTAAAAGATATGAGAGAAAATATTTTTTCCCTTATTGGAGAAAAAGGGATGAATATTTTTGAAAATTATATCAATTTGATTTCTTATGCTTTCTATAAAAAACATTATCCAAAGATAGTATTGAATCAAAAGACAGTAGATGCATTTATAGATCTCGCAGGTAATGAGCAAAGAGATGAATTATTAAAAAATATAGGACTATATGGTAGTATGGAATTTATGCAAAATAAAGAGATTATTCGAAAAGCTATTTTTACTACTTTCTGGTCGGATCTACTAGAAATGATTGATTATTTATACCGTGATTTTCAAACAAGGCAGATGGGCTCTGATGTACAGCACCACTCCTATATCCAATATCAGGGAGGATGGAAAAAATATCTAAAATATTTTATTCAGAATGATCTTGATTTAAGGCCTTATTTTCTAGGAAAAATTGAAGACCTTGAAATCTAAATAATTCGTAGTATAATAATTATATTCTATAGGATTAAATAGTATGGTTACACCTAGGATGGAATTAGCTCGAGCGGGGGGTTCACCAGTTAAAGAACTAGCTTCTTTTGGAGGTATGAGTGATCTTCGTGGAGCAGCTAGGGTTACGATGATTACAGGAGAAGCCCTTTTTTTAACAGGTTGCACATCAGCCACACAAGAATATTTACAGAATGAAGGATTTAACCTAAATTCAGTGATCCCAATGCCGATGGTGAATGATGAATCAGTCAATAAAAATGATCAGATTGATAATGCCAAAAATATAAATTTTACTTATGCCGAAAAAACCGATGGTTCTCCCTACTTTATCTACGAAAAAAATGATGGTAGCGGATTAATGAGCTATCCTGTATTTAGATATAATTGGACTAATGAAGATGAACAGATAACTTCCGTAACGATAGAGACTTCAAATGAAACAAATCCAAAAAATAACGATTGGCAAGAAAAAGAAAATATCGATAAAAGGCTGACTTTGATGGCGATAGAATTTGAAAAACCAATGAGTAAAGAAACATTAGATGATTGGCAGTTTGACGAAAACACGACGCAGGCAGTAAATGTAAAAAGAACGATTATCTGGGATCCATTAAATAGTCAAGGAATTACTCATGGACATAGTTCAGATAATAGTGAAATAGCAATGTTAATATCTCCTCCCATTGCAAGACCTGACGCATTTCAAACAACAGTGCCGACTCAAATAGTGGCAATCCAAACCGAAACCCCGACCCCCCTCCCGCCGGCGGTGGACGCCAAGATCAAAGAGGTGATTGGGGAGAAGGAATATAGCGAATTGAGCGCTTCAATTGGGCTAAATGGAGAGATAAAAGCCGTAGACTATGCCGACTACGCAGTCGGAAATAAATTTGAAGGTAAAATCGTCTCTGAATCAATAGTGGTCAGAGAAACCGCCGCCATGCTTTCCCCTACGATCATCGTCGCTGAAGCCGAGGGTCCTGATGGCAAGATCGGGGTCGTCTGGAACCCGGACACAAACCGCTGGGTTGTGGCCACAGCGATCAACACCAACCTAATGGATAAGGAACATTACACCAGTTTCAATAATATAGACACGATGGTAGAAAACGGCGACCTTGACCTGGCTCCTCTTGCCCAAGGCCTCGGATCCGAACCTTTTCCCGAGACTACCGCCAAATCCCAGTATTGGGTAAATATCAAGAGAAGTGGAATAATTGCGAATGGAAAAGGTATTCTAGATTATTTTCTGTACCTTACTAACAGGCCAGAAGATCTTACCCTCATACCTGGTTATGATTATGAGAAAGGAATAATGGAAGGGCTTTACAGCAAAGAAAACAAGCCTTATAAATATGTAGCCGTCGTAAACGGAACCACTACAGATGGAAAAGAGACTGTGATTATTATCAAGGAGATAAAAAATTTAGATAATACTGTTATATTTGAAAAAATTGGTCTTGATCCCCGCCTTTTTAATTTTCTTATCAATGATTCGGCTGATTATAAAAATCCCGAAGAACATCCTTATGGAAGCATGGGGGAGATACTGATGAAAGACATCTTTAATATTGTACCTGTCTTCCCTCTGCCTTTGGACGTTGCCCCATGGGATTATCGATCAACTTTTGGCTTTGGGAACGGTGGAAATCTTTATGGTATGATGTTCAAAGGATATAGTTTCCATGACGATGTCACGGTGGCGATGCAGACTCCCGGAAAGGTCTTTAGTCAACTGCCGGCTGATATCCAGAAAGAGATTATTGGAAAGATGGTGATAGAAAGAATAGGCGAGGATAATAAAAAGGCTCCAAACTATAGTTTTCAACTGACTGAGGGAATCTCAGTGGTGCTGGCCAAGGCTATTTCCCGCAATATCTTTGTAGCAGGTTTTCATCACGGGCCTTTACTACAATCTATAACCCCGACCCCTTCACCAACACCATAAATTTTTTCTTGACAAAGACAGTTGCTTTTGAGTTATAATCAATTCTATGAGGAAGTTTTTTTTGTTGGCTTTCATTATCCCTGCCTTTTTATTCTTCAATCCGCCCCCAGTGACGGCCTGCTCGGGCACTTCGGGAAACTGTAGTGGCAGCTGTAGCTTGGGACAGACATGTGAGGATCAAGGGGGCGGTTGTGGGTGCTATAATGTTCCTAACCCAGGTTGTAATCCTGCCTGTACTCCAGCTAATACTGGGTGTGATGCTGGTGTTAGTGCTTTATGTAACTATTCAACTGGCACATGCGGCTGTAATACATTAACTAGTGATAGCTGTTGTGGTACCTGGAGCAGTTGGAGCCCTTGCAGTGGCGGATATCAGCAGAGAGAATGCCAGTCGCCATCAACTTGCGATGATACCCAGCAACGGGCCTGCACGCCCGCACCTACGAGCCCTGGTGGCACGCCTGGCCCCGGTCCTGGAGCGACTGATACGCCCGTGCCACCAACAAGCACTCCTATTCCTCCAACCCCAACCAACACCCCAACCTCGACTCCCACCCCAACTCCCACCCCAACTCCCACTCCGACTCCCGGCCATTGGATCAAACTTAAAGATAGTTCTTTTATTTCAAAAAATGACCTGACGGTTGACATCCCTCTTTTACCTGTACTCTATGATGTTGATGATACGACTCAAGCTTTTTTTATAATCGGAGAGGCTGGAGTAGTGGGAGCCCCATCAATTGATATTACTCGCTTCAACTTAACAGCCAAGACAGGATCACCCGAATACAAAGCCATCTTTACTCCTACCTACTCCATGACCCCCGCCTTGTTTCTCTCATATATCAAAGCCCGTAAAGAATATAAAGTTATTACAAGCTTAAATGAAATCAGCGGACAGGGGATATATGTCCTTAATGGAGATATTTCTATTGATTCCGGCTCTTCTCCCTTTAATACAGCGGGAAATATTGTTTTAATCTCAACCGGAACAGTGACAGTCGATCGGATTGCACCATCAACTACCTTTACACCGGTCGGGTCAGTTGCAATCATCGCCCCAACAATAAATTTTAATAACAGTCTTACCGAAGCTCAGGGAATATTTATTGGGAACACTGTCTCAACCGGCACCAATGCGGCCCAAGGATTAAAAGTAATTGGTAATCTAATTGCCCAAACGACGCTTTCAAATAATCGTAAATGGCCAACGACGGCCAGACCTTCAGTGTTCATCAAATTTGATCAAACAAAATACTTAAGCCTCCTCCCATTTTTAAGTACTGCTAGCTATCAGTGGAGACAGATACAATAAGAAATAATCCGACCAATCCGACCAATACTATAAATACTACCAATAAATGAAAAATGATAAAATGATTTAATGAACAAATATCGTGGAACAGAGAAAGATATTCATACGAGAATTTATAAATTTGTCATTAGTTGTTTTCGTGACGTTGTAAAGAAAATTCCTAAAACTACAGAAAATATACCTATTATTAGTCAAGTCTCATCCTCTTTAACTTCGATTGGGGCTAACGATCAAGAAGCCGATGCAACGACTTCAAAAAAAGATTTTATTGCCAAATATTCTATTGTTCGAAAAGAAACTAAGGAAACAAAATACTGGTTATCTTTTATTAGAGATACGCTATTAGTTGAAGAAAAAATAGTTGAACCTTATATTCAAGAATGCCAAGAGATTTTAATGATTGTTTCTAAAATTATCGAAAACACGAGGTTTTAATTTGTTTTTTATTTCTTCTATTTGTTTATTTCCTTTATTTATTGGTAGTATTGGTCGGATTTATAGTATTGGTAGTATTATAATATAACCATATGACAGTATTAAATAGACCCACATGGGATGAATATTTTATGATGATGGTTGATGTTGTGAAAAAAAGAGCTGATTGCACCAGGCGTCAGGTGGGAAGTCTGATCGTCCGCGATTTCAGGATTATTTCAACAGGATACAATGGAACTCCTCATAAAATAAAAAACTGCAGTCAAGGAGGTTGTCTTCGCTGTCAACGGCGGGATAAAGGCGAGATCAAAGGTTATGAATATGAAGAGAGTTGTGTTTGTATTCATGCAGAACAAAACGCCATAATTCAGGCAGCTCTACATGGTTCGTCAACCCGCGGAGCAACTCTTTATACAACTGCTAATCCTTGTTCAAGTTGCGCAAAAATTATTGCCAATGCTGGAATTGTAAGGGTCGTTTGCAGAGTGGAACATCATGATCTGGCAGGGGTGGAGCTACTTAAAAAGGCAGGAGTAATTGTTGAAATTAAATAATTTTCTTTAGTGTCATTCCCTCGAAGGAGGGAATCCAGACTAAAATTACCTTTTAAAAAATGAGACAATTGACTGGATCCCCGCCTACGCGGGGATGACAAGTCACACTATTAAAATCATGACTTATGTTATATCGTTTAATTTTATTATTCACTCTATTTTTCCTCCCCCTCTCTATCTTTGCCGTTACACCTAATAACAAGTTCGGCATTTCTCTGGCTCAGCCAAATGTTGACCAATTTTCTCAAGTTAAAGAACTAGTTAATTCCAACGGTGGTGATTGGGGATATATAACTTTAATTATTGAAGAAAAAGACAGAAATAAAGAAAAATGGCAAGAAATATTTAATAATTTACGCAGACTTCATCTTATTCCAATCATCCGTCTAGCCACTTCGGCTGAAGGAGAAAATTGGAGGCGTCCCGAGGTAAAAGATGCTCAAAAGTGGGTGGATTTTCTTGACTCTCTAAACTGGGTAACAAAAAATCGGTATATTATTTTATTCAATGAACCCAATCATGGGAGAGAATGGGGTGGGGAAGTTGACGCAAAAAGTTACGCGAAAGTATCATTGGAATTTGCCAAAAAATTAAAAGAAAAAAATAAAGATTTCTTTGTCATGCTTGCAGGAATGGATGCCTCGGCGCCATCATGGATGCCGGGGATGGAGGATGAGGAGATTTTCCTTAGAAAAATGTTGATAGATTCTGTCTCGGAGCCTTTCCCGTCGGGGTTCGGCTCCCAAAAGGTCGACCTCCACGCCGCCAGGAACCCTGTCTCCTCGACACCTATCAACATTTTCAATTATATCGACGGTTGGGCCTCACATTCCTATCCCAACCCGGGATTTTCCGGAAGTCCGTATGCGAGCGGGCGAGGGACAGTCCGGACTTATGAATGGGAGCTAGGGCTTCTTAAAGAGCTAGGGATTAATAAGGAATTGCCAGTTTTTATTACGGAAACCGGTTGGAAACGTGGCATTGAGGGCATTGTTGCCGATTATTTTCAGACAGCTTATGAAAACGTTTGGTTACAGGATGATCGAGTCAAGGCAGTTACTCCGTTTGTATTTGACTATCAAGGCGAGCCGTTTCTAGATTTTTCCTGGAGGAAATATAATTCACAGGAATATTATCAACAATATTATTCTGTCAAATCAATGGTAAAAATAAAAGGGGAGCCAGCACAAATTGAAAAAGGTTGGATAAATTTTAAACTGCCAACAGATTTAGTTGTCCAGTCAACTTATCATTTTAAAGTAAAATTAGAGAATCAAGGGCAGGCGGTGTGGGATAAGAATGATGGTTATGAGTTAGGGGTTATGGGTTATGAGGAAAAAAAAACCAATTATTTATTTGATGACTTAAAGGATATTAATCCTTTTGAGGAAAAAGATGTTTATTTTACTTTAAAAACAAACGAAGATTTGGGTCAGAAAAAAATTAAATTTATTTTGCAAAAAAATAATAAAAATATTTTATTAAGCGATGAATGGAATATAAAAATTTTACCACTCCCCTCATTGAAATTTGAAACGTGGGGTAGGGGAGACGATTACGAAATTCAGATCTGGGACGTAGACGATCAGTTGGTATTTAAGAAAAAATCTCTCTCGGTTAAAAAAAGTCTAGGACAACTAAAAGATATCCAAAATATTGCTCTAGATGAACTCTACAGGGTAGTTTTGTTAAAACCTTATCATCTCCCAAGACAAGAATTTGTTGTCTTTAAAAAAGACAGTAATAAAATAAAATTTAGACCCCTACTCCCCTTTGACTTCAATAATGATGGAACTTTTAGCTTCAAAGACATTACCTCTATATTTAAAAAATGAATCCGTACAACCGGTCCGGTTGTATTGGCTTAGTTTCTAAAATTTTACTTAGACTGTTCGGACGTTGAAATATTATAGGACTTGATGTATAATTCGTTTCTGATGACAACAATAGAATCATTAAGAGTTAAAGAAAAAAACTATCGAGATAGGCATTTTTTATTAAAAAAAGATCATCCTGAAGTAAAAGACTTTCCTCCAATAAAAGCGTTTATAAAAGATACGCTTCCTTATTATAAAGATGGAAATATAGTCTATGAAAGAGCGCTATCACTCAATCGATCGTGGGCGGAAGAGTTTTGGATGCAAAAAACAAAAAGGTTATCTGAAGAGGAAAGAAAAGATTTTCAGATAGCGGTAATGAAACCGTATGATGCAACAAACGGAGATAACGATTTTTCTGGAAAATTTATCAGAAAAATTAAAAAAAACAAAAAAGGATCACATAGCGTATTTGAATATCAAAGGATTAAATATGAAGATAAAGGACACGAGTATGGTCGAGAGCTTTTAGGAATTGAAAAAACAAATATAGCTTATATTGTTTCATCGGTTGTTACCGAACAAGATTTTAAAGACGTGCGGACAATTGCATTAGCTTACAGAAGACTTGGGGTAAAAGAAATTGTTCTCATATCCCCATTTTTTATGGACGAACGAGAAGATAAAAACGTTGGGACGGATGATGATGGACACAAATACTATAACGGAAGAGATATAAAAATCCGTACAAATATGCACGACCTATCAGGATTCATTGATAAACTGGTTGTCAATGAACGTCATTCGGGGGCAATAGATGCTTTTGGCGCTATTTATGGGATTGCCGTTGCACCAATATCATTTGAAGAAGAACTAATTGGTCAAGTTAATCAAAATTTTTTGACAAAAGAAGAAAAAAAATTATGGGAATTACTTAACCCGGACGTTGGGAGGACATTGGTAGGAAATAGAATCAGTGAAAAAATTGAAAAAACTCCCATCCATTTAAAACAAATCAGAAATTCAAAAACAAGAAATAAAGAAATGCTTCCGCTAACAGATATTCAGAAAAATCGACTTAAAGGTAAAAATGTTATTCTGTATGATGATGAAGGTGGGACATTGAGAACAATAAAAAACTGTGTTGAAGCAACGCTTGAAGCAGGCATAAAAAGTATTCATATATTTCTTGGTCATGCCAGGCTTCAGAAAGGTTGGAAAAAGAATTTAAATTATATAATCAATCAATGTCAAAAAAACAAGGTAGAAGTCAAAGTCTACGTCACTAATTCCAGAGTTCCAATTGGCCATTTGACAAAAATGGCAGCAACTCATCCAGAACAAATAAAAATTATTCCAATAGACGAGAAAGTTAACAATATGTTGGAAGCATGTATTGAGGGAATTAATTTTTGGTCTGACAAAAATTTTAACGGCGTTGACTGGGAAAGATCAATTTTGCAAGCAATTCACTGATTAACTTAATAGAAATGAGAGTTACTTCCTCAACTTCTCGCAAAATTTCTCCATTTGATCAGTTATGCTATAATTATTTAATGTTAGATACATCAACGGTTACGGAAATAAAAAACATTCTTTTTAAATTCTTGGATCCTCAAAAAGACAGAGTTTTTATATTTGGCTCCCGAGCCATTGGCGGAGCAAGAAAATTTAGCGATATTGATATTGGTGTAAAAAGCACCAGAGAATTAACAGGAGAAATATTAGTAAATATTAAGGATGCTTTTGAAGAGTCAAATATTCCATATACTGTAGATGTGGTTGATTTTTCTCAAGTTTCGGATAGATTTAATGAAGTGGCAAAACAAAAAATTATTTATTTAAATTAAAACTATGACTAAAATCCAGGCTCAATATGAAGATTTAAAAAAAGCTTTTGGGAGATTAAAGGAAGCGGTGATTCTTCCGTCCGATGTAACTATTAATCAAGATGCCACCATCCAACGATTTGAATTTACATTTGAATTGGCTTGGAAATTAATGAAAACTATATTAGAAACAGAAGGATTGGAAGCCATTAGCCCAAAAAATGTTATTCGCGAAGGAGCCACGATTGGTTTAATTGATGATCCGCAAAAATGGTTTGGATTTTTAGAAAATAGAAATCTATCAGTCCATACATATAAAGAAGAAATTGCCAAAAAAGTTTATCAATCGGCAAAAGAATTTATACCGTTCGTAGATAAACTAATTTTAAAAGCAAAAGATTATTTAACTTGATATTATTTTCTTATTTTTTCGCAAAACTTCTCCATTCTCTCTAACCCTCTTTTGATATGCTCCATACCTGTGGCAAAACTGAGGCGGACATAGCGGTCGTCGCCAAAAGCTATTCCCGGGACGACGGCAACGTAGGCATCTTCCAATAATCTTTGGGAAAAGACCATCGAACCTTTTACTTCATCACTATAAAATTTTGAGACGTTGGCAAAGACATAAAAAGCGCCATCAGGTCGAGAAGCGATAATTCCTTCAATTCTGCTTAAACGATCAACCATGAAATCACGACGTTTTTTGTATTCATAAATCATCTTGGCTACATGATCTTCCGGACCGTTAATAGCAGCTAAAGCTGCCTTTTGTGAAATAGAAGTGGGATTTGAAGTCGTGTGGTCTTGAAGTCGAGTTGAGGCTTTGACTATCTCTTCCTCAGCCGCCGCGTATCCTATTCTCCACCCGGTCATCGCATAAGATTTTGAAACACCATTGACAACAATAGTTAATTTTTTTATTTTTTCATTGACGGACGCAATACTAATGTGCTTTTTTCCGTAGATCAATTTTTCATAAATTTCATCGCTCAAAATATATATATTATGTTTTATACAAATTGCGGCAATTTGTTTTAATTCTTTTTCATCATAGACTACTCCGGTTGGGTTTGAGGGAGAGCATAAAATAAGCATTTTTGTCTTTGGAGTAATTGCTTTTTCCAGATCTTGCGGATTAATTTTAAAATTATTAGTTTTTAAAAATACACATTTACCTTCGGCGATTTTTACCATTTCTTCGTAACTAACCCAGTAAGGGACAGGAATAATTACTTCATCGTCGGGGTCAATCGTCACCATGATCATATTAAATAAAGATTGTTTGGCACCTGTCGAGACGATGATGTTTTTTGGTTCATAGTCAAGCCAATTATCACGACGAAATTTAGCACAAATTGCTTCTTTTAATTCAATAATTCCGGAAGTAGCTGTATATTTAGTAAATCCCTCGTCGATCGCTTTCTTGGCCGCTTCCTTAATATGAAGCATCGTATCAAAGTCCGGTTCCCCAGCTCCAAAAGAGACAACATCCAAACCTTGCTTCTTCATCTCTTTAGCCTTGGCGGTAATTGATAATGTGAGGGAGGGGTTGATGGAAAGAGCGCGCTTAGATAATTTCATAATTTTGGTCCGGAATTTATAATTGATTCATGAACATCAGGAAATTTCTTTATATTTTCAACAAATAATTTTGCTAATTTTTTAGCACTATCATAATATAATCCTTTATCCTTCCAAGATAAAGAGGGATCAAGAATTTTCTTGTCAACTCCAGGAATTGAAACAGGGACATAAAGATTAAATATCTTATCATGACGACAGGGAACTTCATCAAGTTTGCCGGATAAAATTGCGGTAATTATATTACGGGTATCGTCAATTGAAATTCGTTTTCCTACTCCAAAAGCACCACCAATCCAACCAGTATTTACTAAAAAAGTTTTTGTCTCGTATTTTTTTAGATATTTTCGGAGCAAATTCAGATAGACCATTGGTTTAAGCGGCATAAAAGGGCCACCAAAATACGCGGAAAAAGTCGGCTTTGGTTCTTTAATTCCTCTTTCGGTGCCGGCAAGTTTTGAAGTATAGCCGGACAAAAAATGATAGGCAGCCTGACTTAGGGAAAGGTGGGAAACCGGTGGAAGTACTCCTGTGGCATCAGCCGTTAAAAATATGACATATTTTGGATGTTTTCCCATTCCTGTTGGTATAGAATTGTTTATAAATTCCAGAGGATAAACAGCCCGGGTATTTTCAGTATATTTGGTATCACTAAAGTCAAAATCACCATTTTTTAAAACCACATTTTCTACCAGTGCCCCTTTTCTATGAATTGCCGACCAGATTTGAGGTTCACTTTCTTTTTTTATATTAATACACTTCGCATAACAGCCGCCTTCAAAATTAAAGACGCCATTTTTACCCCAACCGTGCTCATCGTCGCCGATCAACCGTCTGATAGGATCAGCAGAAAGAGTGGTTTTTCCTGTTCCTGATAAACCAAAGAATAGAGAAGTGGTTTTTCCATTATTGCCTATATTGGCGGAACAGTGCATGGGGAAAATACCTTTTTGAGGAAGCAAATAGTTCATATAAGAAAAGACAGCTTTCTTTATTTCACCGGCATATTTTGTAGCACCTATTATGATGGTTTTTTCCTCAATGTTTAAAATAACGAAGGCTTCAGAATTTGTTCCATCAGTTTTTGGATCAGCGGTAACAGAAGGGGCGCAGTAAAGAGTTAGGTCAGGAGTGAAGGGTAGGGACAATTCATGAATTGTCCGTACGGGCAATCGTCTAAATAGATGAGTAGCAAAAATAGCTTGATACGCATATTGACAGTAAACCCTCAGATTAATAAAATTTTTTTTATCAGCTCCAACCTGAGCGTCGACGACAAAAAGTTCACGCTCAGAATCAAAAAAAGAACTAATTTTTTTATAAAGCTTATCATAGTTTTCTTTTGAAATTGGAACATTGACCTTTCCCCAATTTATTTTGTCATGAACAGATGGTGAATCAACAATATATTTATCGTTAGGAGATCGTCCGGTATATTTTCCTGTGTAGGCTACTAATGCTCCAGACTTTGACTGAATTACCTCTTTTCTTTCAAGAGCCTTTTGGATGAGAAAATCAATTGGCGAGTTGCGGTAAATCTTACCACTAAGCATAGGGAATTATTATAATACAAAAATGATATTTTTATTCAAGTAAGTCTTGTGCTAGTTGAATCCAATATTTTGTTCCCGTCATTAGTATCTCATCGTTAAAATCAAATTTAGAATTATGATTAACTCCTTTTTCTGGTCCGTTTCCTAAATGCGCATAACAGCCTGGTTTTTTTTCTAGGTAAAACCCAAAGTCTTCCGAGCCCATAATTGGCCTTGGTTCGGTCAAAACTTTTTCTTTTCCTGATATTTTTTCTGCTACAGAAATCGCCTGTAAAGATTCTTTTTTCGTGTTAACTACAGCACGATCTCCATGTTTATATTTAAAATCATAATTGGCTCCGTAACCTTGACAAATCCCTCTAATGATTTTTTCCATCTCTGTTTTAATTTTATCCCGAACTTCATTTTTATGAGTTCTAACAGTTCCGTTTAAAGTCACATCTTTTGGTAATATATTATATGCAGTTCCTCCATGAAATTTTGTAACAGAAACAACGGCAGTGTCTAAGGTTGATATTCTTCGAGAAACGATTGTCTGTAAAGACATAACTATTTCGGAAGCAACCAGAATTGAATCAATTCCACGTTCTGGATGTGCACCATGAGTATCTTTACCTATGATCTTTATATCAAAGTTACTTGATGACGCATGTACCGGTCCATCGTGAATAGAAAAGTATCCAGATTCAAGAACCGAAGATACATGCAGACCATAGACTGAATCAATCTTATATTTCGTAAAAAGTCCATCTCTGATCATTGCTTCTGCTCCGCCTCCGGATTCCTCGGCTGGTTGGAAAATAAAATATACAGTGCCGTTAAAATTTTTGTTTTTTGCCAAATATTGAGCCGCTCCAAATAGCATTGCCATGTGTCCGTCATGACCACAAGCATGCATTACACCCTTATTGACAGATTGATATTCTAAATTTGTTTCTTCTAAAATTGGCAACGCGTCCATGTCAGCTCGCAGTGCTATGGCTTTATTACCATTCCCTGATTTAAGAACACCAACTAATCCTGTTTTTCCAATATTTCTGTGAACTTCTATTCCTAATCCTTTAAGTTTTTTTGCTATTAAATCAGAAGTATTTTTTTCCTCCATTGCTAATTCTGGGTTTTTATGGAGATGATGACGTAGAGAAATTAAATCTTTTTTCATCAAATCAATTTTCTTATTTTCTTCATTAGTCAACTTCATGTGAAAATTATAGCAATTTTATTTATAAACAACTGTTTGTGGATCTGTGTATAAATTTATGACGAAAAGTTAAAAACTCGTCTTTAAAGTATGATACACTAAATAAAATGAAAATCTACGTAATAAGACATGGTCGTACCGAACTAAATAAAGAAAAAAAGGTTAATGGAGAAATAGACGAACCGCTGATTAAAGAAGGAGTGGAACAAGCTAAAACTATCGTTGCTTTTATTCCAAAAAGTGTTAAGTATATTTACACCTCTCCACTACTCAGAGCGAGACAAACAGCCGAAATTATTAACTTAAAACTCAATCTTCCTATAGATATTAAAGATGAACTTACAGAAGTACATATGGGATCACTTGCGGGTAAATCATGGGAAGAAATGGAATCAGGGTTGGAATTAAAAAAAAAGCACCGAACAGTTCAATTTGATTATCGTGCTTACGGAGGAGAATCAGCAAAAAATGTCAAGAAAAGAATTATTGCATTTTTCAAGAGTATTCAGAGAAAACATGGAGATAATGAAATATTAGTCATTACTCACGGAGGAGTAATCCGTCTCATTCATTTATTAGAATATGGAGAATCGGTCTATGAAACTGAGAAGCACGTTTCTTTACTTACATTTGATCTAGATAAAATTTTAAAAAATTCACAAAAAATTCTTTAAGTTATTCGTCGCTCCTAGATTTGCTTTTAAATATAATTTACGAATAATCAATGTTTAGAAGTTGCTCTTTTGCAATCATTAGACTTGCTCCTCAATAAATTTTAGAGCATACTGAAAGTATTACCAGT
>CABIKN020000018.1 GCA_902200405.1 Candidatus Roizmanbacteria bacterium
ACCATGGTCCGGTTTCCTGAGTTTGAAATGCATGTAAAAGCGCAGGTGGAAAACATGTTCGCTGTCCAACTTCCTCAAATATTTCCTGGAGACTTGACCCTGGTCTTAAATTCGAAGTGATCGGAGGTAATTTTGGAGTGGCAGTGGGTTTTGGTGTTTTGGTGGGTCCCGCCTTCGTTAAAACTACGGCGGGCGAAGTAGGAATTTTTGTTGGAGATATAACTTTGTTAGTTGGATATAGTGTTGTTGGGGCTTGCCCCGCGAAGCCCGTAGGGCGAAGTGGGGTTGGTGAAGGTTGGATAATAGGTGTCAGACTAAAAGAATTATTCGGATTATCTAATCGGTTGACAAGTTCGGGCGTCTTCGAATCAAATTTTATTGTAAAAAATTTTACCAAACTATTAGGATTAAATTTAATATTGGAAAGTAGATTTTTAATATTTTCAGCTTGAATTGGAGAGATAAACGGGGTCTTTGATAGACGACCGTAAAGATTAATAATAATAAAAGCGATGAGGAGGGAAGAGAGGATGCGGATGCGGTGGTTGAACATAGTATTGATTTCCTGTTACTATTAATATACATTATAACAATAGGGATTAGGGACTAGACGATTAGGGGTTAGAGAATTAGGGAATAGGGAAAACAAACATATGAGATCTTATAAAGAGCTAATAGTCTGGCAGAAGTCAGTAGTTTTGTGTACAGAAGTTTATAAAATAACAAGTAATTTTCCAAAATCAGAGATGTATGGAATAACTTCTCAAATTAGAAGATCATCAGTCTCAATTCCATCCAACATTGCCGAAGGACATTGTAGAGGCCATAAAGAATATATTCAATTTTTGAAAATTGCATTTGGTTCAGGAGGAGAATTGGAAACTCAATTAATTATAGCTTTAAATATTAAATATTTAAATCAAAAAGAATATAATGAATTAAATTCGTTATTAGAAGAAATTATGAAAATGTTGAATAAAATTATAAGTTCGTTAGTTTACCCTAATCCCTAGTCCTTAAATCTAGGGATTAGACTGTTAGACGGTTAGGGATTAGAATTTTTCCCTAGTCCCTAGACCCTAATTGTCTAGACCCTAATATATGCAAAACCATAAAGGCGAAATCGCAACTTTTCTAACTCTCGGCCTCGTCATCGTCGGTACCCTCATTACCCTTGGAACCTCTTTATTTGTCAATAATAAAAAAAACATTGCCTCAAATCCGAAGGCGGCAACATATAAATTATGTTGTAAAACTTACGCGTGCGGAGCTTATGGTGCCGGTGAAGGAAATATGAAGGTAACAGCGGTTGGTTTTGAAGGTATAAATAGCTCTGGAACAGTTGGTTACACAAGCTGTAATAATACCGGATACTTAAATACCACTTATTGTTCAAGTATCTCCGGCGCTCCGCAATCAAATGGAGGATCGACATTTGTCAAATGTGACGGATCGGGACCTGTAGTAGGTGGTCCTACTGGTTCCGAAACAGAAACACCAACAGGCTGTGAAAATAAATCCTGCAGTACTTTAAATTTTGGAAATTCAGATCATGATGTTTCTTACTATACGGATAAACCAGAAAAATTTTATTTTGAAAAAGATTGCGGTGGGGATCCAGTCAATCGTACAGTAATTCAGGATGATGATCATTGTCTTAAAGCAGTTAAAAAAGATTGTACCCCGTCCGCTTGTGGTAATTTTCCAGATATGTTGTTAATAATTACGCCAGCTTATGATAAAGAATTTGCAAAGAACCATTCTGTATTTACAAAAACCGGTGATCCAAAATTCTATACTGGTGAACCGTGTGACGTACTTGATGAAATTACATTTCAGGAAGCTTGTATACCTCCAGCATCTCAAACACATACTTGTACAATTATAGTTGAATGTAAAGATATTTTAGGAAATAATTACACAGGTCAATTACATCAGTGGTCAGATGAACAAGGATCTGAAAATTATTATATAACAGATTCATGTCTTTCAGAAGCTAAACCAAAGGACGATTGTACAAATGGAACAGCTCCCCCGCCAGCCTCAAATTTTAGTTGTGCTGGTATGAAATCATATACAATACCAGAAGGTAAGACATGCACTTGTTATTTTGATGAATTAAACGGGGGAGATGAGCTCCAAACCAGTTTTGCAAATTTTTCAAACTTATGCATCAATACTTGTTACGGAAATCCTTTTCTTGGAGATACTGGTTATGGTGGTGGAGATAACGGTTATTGTTGCCCAAAAAATTGTGGCGGGTAGTTGTAAATATAATCAATATGAAAAAATATTTTTTGATAATAGTAACAATGGCGGTGGCGTTTGCTTTTTCAAGTTATGCCGGAAGAAATATTTTTATGGCTAATACGCCGCAAGTTAATCCTAATTATTTGGCTAATCTTCAATCGCAGTTTAAAAAAAGTATAGATAATGTTTATCTGGCCTTTTCTTCTCTAAAAAAAATTGGTAATAAAAAAGATATTGCATCTGTCAATCAGAATACAAATGGTAATGTAAGCTTTGTCACTGGTATTCCAGATGTGACTAAACCAGTCCAAAAACCTATTATTGCCAAGATTGAACCAACTTCAATCCCATCTAATCTTTTTAAATCAATCTCAAAGGGAGTTTCTGCCTATGAACCGGACAGTAATCATATTGTCTTTAAATTTGATTCAGGAGCAAAGTTAAAAACAAAGAAATTTCAGTTTCCAGATGGCAAAGTAGTTGACATGTTAGATTTTTCTGGCCAGTAAAATTTTTATTTGCTAATTAAAATTAATATTTTATATTTAAAAAATTATAGAAACTAATATAAATTAAGAAATTATGAAAATAAATATGGATCAGAAGATAATTTTATCAGAATTTTACAGCAATTTTGCCATTGTTTGGTTGGCAGCTGGATTTGTAGGCCCGATTTTTTCTCCGATTGAAAATAGATTTATATTTGTAGTAAGATTGATATTATCATTGATATTTGCTCGAATGTCATTACAAGTTGCAATAAATAAATTAAAATGAGTTTTAATTCTGACAC
The DNA here is from genome assembly GCA_902200405.1 of Candidatus Roizmanbacteria bacterium. GTDB lineage: Bacteria > Patescibacteriota > Microgenomatia > UBA1406 > GWC2-37-13 > GWC2-37-13. The sequence continues at coordinate 3,044 of CABIKN020000018.1, forward strand.
TTACTTTTTTATTGCCGCCATTGTCTTTATATTATCAATTTATTTTGGTTTTTTTGAATTTAAAGCAAAAAAAAAACAATGACCACAGAAACTTTAAATATTATCCTGATGATAGTTACTTTTATTTTGGTAGCACCTTTACTTTATAAATCATTTTTTAATAAAGAAAAATAATATGTATATTGGACCATTTTACCCATGAATCAGATCAAAGATCGGTTCAGGGTAGAATATATTAACAAAGTTAATTAAAAAATATGTATATAGGACCATTCTATTTTGACACGAAAGAGATTTTTTTAATTCTGGCGGCCATTCTCCTGGGGATTGCCTATTTTTTAGGCTGGCCGTTGTGGTGGTTTGATAAGCGAGTATTACTAACACTAGTCGTCCTGATGCTTTTTACTAAGGGTCTGCTTCCATCAATTCATAATGAAGCCTTCTTTATCCTGGCCATCGTCACAATTTTTATGTCTTTGTATTTACCAATATTTCAGGTTGTGCTATTTTATTTTATTAGTTTCCTGATGTTCAGGGTTTTGAAAGTTATTTGATGAATGAATCCTGAGCGACTTGCTTAGATGATAATTAGCAGAGTCGAAGGATTTAGAGTTTTAAAAGTTATATGAAAAAAATAAATTTTATTTTAGCAATAATTTTTTTAACCCTTTCGTTTTTATTTATTTTTAAAAATGATGCTTTGGCGGTGTACGTGCCGCCCTCCAAACTCAAGTTGCCGACCGCCACCAAGCCCAAACCGGGGCAATGTGAACCTCCATGTAATGCTGATGAAAAATGCAGTTGGAATAATAAATGTGTGCCAAGAGGCGGAGGAAACCCAACTCAGCCGCCAGCCGCCACCGCAACTCCAATTCCAACAGCAACACCAAGGCCTCTAACAGCAACGCCGGTTCCTGCTTGTCCAAAAAAAGCTCAAGGCGATGCCGATTGTGATGGTAATGTAACTTTCAAAGACTATTTTTATTATGTTGCCAAAAAAGCCGGAGGAACATTGCCAACGACGGTTAATGTAGATTTTAATGGTAGCGGTACAGTTGATGCCGCCGATCGGGCCATAGTAGTTAACTCGTTATTAGGAAAGTAATTATAGACTGGATCCCCGCCTACGCGGGGATGACAGGGAAAAAAATATGAAAAAGGAAATCGTAAAAATTGCAGTGACATTTTTGATAATAGTTGGCGTGGTAGTCTGGGGATTAAATTATATTTTTTTTGGGGCGCCTAAGTCAAAAGCGACTGGGGAGACGATAAACTTGTCTTTTACGCCAGCGACTGCGACTGTGGCAGCTAACGCTGATTTTACTGTCACTATTCTTGCCAAACCGTCGCTTAATACGGTGCTACGAGGTTATAAAACCAAAGTCAGTTTTGATAAAGCTAAACTAAATTTTAAATCAATCCGGTACAAAGTCGGGGTTGTCAGCGCCGGACTTGGTAATACAACCGCAGAAGCTGCGACTGTTAACACTAATGGTTTTATTGATATAGTTGGCGAAGATGCGACCGCTACAGGTTATACTTTAGGAACTGCCAATGGTGCCGAGCTCGCTAGTCTGACTTTTACTGCCTTGTCAACTACAGGGACGACCGTTACGATGACTGACTCAAGTTTTTATTCAATAAATTCCGATGGAAGCTTATTTGATATCTGGGTAATCGCCGCCCAAAATTTAGATGTCAACGGCGGAGGATCGATAGGTTCTTGTACCAGCTTTAGCGATGATTTTTCAGGAACGACATTAAACGCTGATAAGTGGATAACTTGGTCTAACAATAACACTAATTCAGTCGGAATAGCTGGCGGACAGGCGACCCTTTATATAACTCAAGGTACAGTAAGTAATGGGCAAACTATTTATTCAAAAACTCCAGTCACTGGCGATTTTACCGTCGAAGTCACTTTGAAAAATCATTCAACACTTGACAATAAATTGACTTCAAATTTTGGTCTAAGATTAGCAAGTGTTGATTGGACTCAATATATATCAGTATTTAAGCCTTACAACAAGGCTCCAGGGGAATTGGGGGTGGCTTGGAAAGAAGGAACTACTGATAAAAGTGAAGGGGTAAATGAAGGGATTGATCATAATACACCGGTAAAAGTAAAGATAGAAAGAATAGGGAGCACTTTTAAAACGTATTACGATAAATTAGATGGGTCAGGATATAAATTATCGAAACAATTAGACAATTATTATACGGGTCCGATGAATTACGATATTGCTCTTGATAATTGGGAACCTGATTTTCCACAAGCCTCAGCAAAGTTTGATGATTTTAAGTTAACTTGTGCCGCAGTTTCAACCCCAACCCCAATCCCAACGGGCAGGGGTACTGGCAATGTCAAGCTAAATATGAAGCTAAAATTTCAGGGAATTACCGGAAAGCCGGCCGGATCTAATTCGATGACTGTCAGTGTTAAACAAAAAAAACCCAGTGATACAACCATTATTGAATCCAAGGGAATTTTTACGGCTGATGATAACGGAATTTGGACAGGCACTGTCGGTTTTGATATGAACCCTGTCCCAACAGAGGGAACTTTTGTCATCTATGTCAAAGGGCCGCGGCATATTCAGAAAAAAATTTGTGATGTTGCTCCAACAGAAACCAGCCCGGGAATATACAGATGTGGTGATGGTAAAATCTCTTTTAAAGCTGGCAATAATGAACTGGATTTTTCAAAAATACTATTATTATCCGGCGATATCTATGGTCCTGATAAAAAACAAGATGGATTAGTTAACTCAGTTGATATATCATTTATTAGGAATAATTTAAATAAAACAGAAGCTGATATTTTAGCAGTCTGTGATATTAATCTTGACGGCAAGTGTGATACTCAGGATTACTCGTTAGTTATAAATGCTTTACTCATAAAAACAGATGAACAATAAAACATTTTTTTATCTATTAATAGCTTTTCTAGCAGTGTTTGTTGGCTCAGGAGTTTCTTTATTATTTTCAAATAAAAATGCAGATAAAACTACTTCAGGTGGATCTAATATTCCAACTACTCAAGAGGAAATGATAACCCCAAAAATAGTTATGACCGAGGGTTCAATGAAATTGGCACTTGATCAACTGAAAACAAGTTATAAAAAAGGCGACAAAATAAATATAAGTATAGAAGCCGATTCAGGTGATAAAAATATAGTTGGATATGATGTAATTTTATTTTATGATCCTTTGGCGTTTGAATTTATAAGCGCAATCTCATCTATTTCAGACTATAAAGTTTATTCTTACAAAAAAGAAAATTATTTAACTCTTACCGCGGTCAAAAATTTAAGTAGCACCTCATCTCCTTTACTATCTAAGATAGTAACTTTAGTGTTTGATTCAAGAAAGTCAGGTAAGTATAATTTTACATTAAAGGCATCAACTGGATCAGAAAGAACCGATCTGGTAACTGATAAAACTGAAGTTCTTAGTCCGGCGTTAAATGAAATTACAGTTAATGTAAATTAAAATGAAAAATATATTAAAGATAGTTCCGATCATAATGTTTTTTATATTTGCTCCAGCTTTATTTGGGGCAGAAGCAGCTTTTCTTAAGTTTGATAAAACCACTACCACAGCCGCGAACGGTGCAACATTTCAGATTGCTGTAATGGTTGAGCCGGGAACAGATGCTCTATCAGCAACAGATGTTTATGTAGTTTATGACGCAACATTATTAAAGGCTACTGTTGTCACGGCCGGTACCCAATTTCCGATCGTTACGAACGATATTGCCACATCAGGTAAAGTTTATATTGCCGGCATGGTAAGCGACCCTGCTTCATCAATCACGGCGTCTGGTACTTTAGCAACGATCACTTTTCAAGGTTTGAAAGATGGCACTGGAACATTGGCTTTTGATTGTAACTTATCAAAGATCATAAAAAATGATTTAAACGCTACAAATGTTATTTCTTGTTCCCAAAACGGTACTTCGGCAGTGACAATTGGTGGTGGAGGGTCTACTAACCCAACCGCGACTCCGGGCAATGCTGCTCCTGCGCCCGAAGAGCTACCTCAGAGTGGAGTATTTGACAATGTGGTAAAATTTGTTATACCAGGAACAATAATGTTACTATTAGGTAGTCTATTAAGACTAGTATTATAATAATTTTATGAATAATCCTGTCGTAGTAAAAAAAGCAGCAGCGATTATAGTTGGAATAGCTGTTTTCGTCGGCTTGGTGGTTGGTTATTTCGCTATCTTTGGTACTCGTGCCGCCGATTTTGAACCTCGGGATGTGATAATCTCTAATATTGAAAAGAATTCAGTTCGTGCTACTTGGGCAACAGGTGTTGAAACACAAGGAATAGTCGAATACGGGACGACTCCAACAGCTTTAAATTTCTTTGCTCCGGAAGCCACAAAAACAAAGACCCACACCATAGATCTAACCCTTCTTTCTCCAAACACAACCTATTATTTTGATGTCAGGGTAGGTGATACCAAATATGACAATGGGGGAGTACCTTGGACTTTTACCACCAAAGGAGCAGAAAATTCGATAGCCGGTCCAACAGTTGCGCCAACTAAACCAGCTTCTGCGGTCACTCAACCAACGCCATTTCAAGAGCTTAAAATTCCTGACGGAACAGAAGGCTGCACCGAGACAGACTGTGCTCAAATCAAGACAAAGCTAGGTAAAGGGTGCTCAACTCAAGACTACTTTAAATGTGTTAGAAAGCTAACACCAACCCCCTAAATAATTCCTCCTGGTACTAATAAATTAAACAAGAAGCTTACAGCGGGGGTTAAGAAGTTATCCAACATTGACCTTCCGCCAAAAATTGGTAAGATTAATAACATCAAAAATATCATTCCGTATCTTTGTAAAGACGCCCATTCCTCCGCTTTTTCAACTGGTAAAATTCCCTCAACGATTTTAAATCCATCCATTGGATGAATCGGTAAAAGATTAAAAACTCCTAGCATTATGTTCATTCGGATCATTGGAATCAAAATAAAACTCCCTATAATAATCAGAAAGTTAAGTTGTAAAAATATGAACAGTTTGAGTAATAAGGTAAGTATTATAGCCAAAATAAAATTAGAGCTTGGACCGGCTATTGAGATCCAAGCGGCGTCGCGTCGTGGATCTTTTAGATTATATGGATCAAATTGTACCGGTTTACCCCAGCCAAAACCCAAAAGTAGCAAAAAGACCATTCCCATCGTATCAATATGAACCAATGGGTTAAGCTTTAACCTACCCTGAAGCCTCGGAGTCGGATCCCCTAGGTAATCAGCCGCCCAGGCATGTGAAAATTCGTGAATAGATATTGCAGTAAGAATAGATATTAAGTAAATAACGAATAATATTGGATTTGTGAAAAGATAATTAAGCATTTTGATTTACACGGATAAAAAGCTGATCTTCACTGATAATTTTTCTGCGTAAATCCGCTTTTAATCGGTGAAAATCTTTTAATTGATTTTAGCGTCTTTCTATGTTATCATAAATAGTCGTTTATTAACAGATTTAATATCGAATTATGATTTTTGGCTGTTATCACTGCGGAAAAGGATTGTTATACGGACGTTCCCATACTCACCATCGAGGTGTAGCTGGAGGACGATGGAAGAAAAGAGCTCCTAAAACACAGAGAATTTTCAAAGCCAATCTTGTTCGTTTAAACATAATTGAAAAAGGAAAAGCCGTCAGAATAAGATTGTGTACTAAATGCTTAAAAAGAATTAGAAAAGATATGATGGATGGAAAGAAACCATTTTTAACATTAGCAAATGTTAAGAAAGAAATGAATGCAAAAAATAAAGAAACAAAAGTGGCGGAAGATGCCAAAATAAAAGCGAAACCTAAAAAAGTAAAAACTCCTAAGAAAAAATCTTAATATTCAATTTTGACCAGCTCTTCATTTTCTTCTTTATATAACTGTCCTTTTTGTTCGATAGACCTTTGGGTAAAGACGACTCCATTTAGATGATCAATTTCGTGTTGAATAATTATGGATTCAAAGCCAGTAAACCATTTCAAGGTTTTTTTCCCGGACAGATCTTGATAGTTGAGAAAAACCCGATCGGAGCGTTTGACCGGACCCCAGATTCGGGGGATTGAGAGACAGCCTTCGAGTTTCACCCTTTTTTTACCCTTTTTTGTCGGATCTTTTCTTTCCCTTTCGATCAATGTTTGGCTGCTTTTAATTATTTTTGGATTGATAAATACTTTGGTTTTTGATTTTTCAGTTGGTCTGATAATGAAGATAGAAATATCTAACCCGACTTGATTAGCAGCCAGTCCAACGCCGGGTGGATCATCTTGAGCTATTAAAACTTTTTCCATTTCAGAAACAATTTTCTTAATTTTTTCATCGACCTTGGGGACCGTTTTTGTTGGTTGAGTTAAAACAGTTGCTGGCACCGTGATGATTTTTAGCATGAAGATATTATAGCAAATTGGATAAGTCCTAAAACGAAGTGCAACATTTGTTGATAAAAGGCCTATAGTATGATAAAATATCAACTTATGACACCAAAGAGGATTGAATTCGAACTTGACCCTTTTAAATTTAAATTAAAGAATCTTGCGGTGGGTCTAATTCAATTTCCTTTGTATTATAAATTAGCTTTATATGCGACTGAATTGCAAGCTCAAGCTCTGAAGCATTTAAGAAATTACGATGTTATCCAAGGGCAAGGAGCCGATTTTGGTTATACGGCTGGAGTAGCTTCAATAGCTCTTTTAGCCGCCGGTGATTCAATAAAAAACCAGTTAGTCATGTCAACAGGCCTTGCGGTTGTCACTAATATTCTTGAAATAGTTGATGCTTTAACAAGACCAGGTGCACGATTTGATGGAGGGGATCTTTTAGCCTGTACAATCGGTTCTTTTACGCCATTTTTGGTGAATTTACTAGTCAATCAATTAAGCAAAAAATCGTCAAAAATATCCAATAATTTGTAAAATATATTTTTATTGTATAATGAAATTATTATGGATCTAGAAACTATAACTAAAAGAGACGAAAGCCTTAAGAGCGATTTTAGAGGTGAAAGATTTTTAGGAGCAAATAAATATAAAGATCTGGAATTGTTACTAAAAAAAATATATGGAGTTGATATAGTGTTTGACATGAGTTCATATGATACAGATCCTGTATATAATAAAAGTCTCCTGCATCAGAATGATAATTTGGTCTTTATTCCGAAAGGATTCACATTAAAAAACGGTGAAAAAGAAGGTGAATATCATAATTTAACTGCAAAAGAATTAATAACATTACTTGAGTTGAGGACAACTAACGGGGAATCTTCCTTAATAGAGCCACAAAATCTAAGGAATTTTAAACAAGACATTAATTTATTGAAAGATCAAGTTGTAACTGCTGGAGAATGGTTAATTATTAGAGAAAATGCGAAAGTACAACAAAGGACTGCTCAAAATATTGAAAAAGCTTTTCCAATAATACCCTCTAAATCTACCGACTTTGTTACTTTGAAACAGGGTATGGTATTCAGTTTGTTAAAACCAAAAAGTAAAAGACAGGCTTTTTGTTTTACCTCAAATACCCTGGGTGAAGGAAAATTGGCCATTTTTTCACATAATAAAGAAAATCAATTAGTCTTAGCAAAATTTCCTGTAGGAACTCCGACTAATGTCCATCAGCTGACTGTGAGAAAAGCATAAATTTTTAGGTATAATTACTTCATGAAGCTTTCACTTTGCATCGCAGTTTACAACGAAGAAAAGAATCTTCATTATCCAATGGATTCGGCCTTAGATATCTCCGATGAAGTAATTATTGTTGATGGCGGTTCGACCGATCGAACGATCGAAGTAGCTAAATCTTATGGCAAAAAGGTTATAGTCATAGACTCTGATAATCCGGTCATGTTTCACAAAAACAAACAAAAGGCGATTGAAGCGGCGAAGGGGGAGTGGATTTTACAACTGGACGCGGATGAGGAACTTTCACAAGAACTAAAACAAGAAATACAAACAATTATTGGTCGAAGTCAGTTAAATCGGTCGAAGTCAGTTAAATCGGGAAAAACCGATTCAACCAATTCAACCGACTCGACTGATTCAACTTTTGTTGCTTATTGGATCCCTCGTAAAAACTGGTTTTTAACAGGATTTTTAATGAAAGGCGGGCAGTATCCGGACTATACAATTCGTCTATATTGTAATGGATATGCTAGATTTCCATGTAAGGATGTGCATGAAAACGTGGAAATAAAAGGCGAAGTTGGTTATTTTAAAAATCCAATTTTGCACTATGCTGATCCGGATTTTTCACGATACTTGATGCGATGGGATCGTTATACGACTGCGGAAGTACGGGTTTTGCGCGCAAAACCCCTACATTTTTTTGATTATTTTTTTTGGAAACCATTTTCCACGTTCTTTATGATGTATTTCCGTCACAAAGGTTTTATGGATGGATTTCAGGGCTTCGTTTTCGCGCTATTTTCTTCAATAAGATTTTGGGTGATCTATATAAAGTGGGTCACTAAAACTAAGCTCCAATCTTAAATTCAACCACCTCTCCGTCTTTCATAATATAATCTTTACCGGTAATTTGAACCAGACCTTGTTCTCTTGCTTTTACCCACCCTCCGGCGTCAATAAATTTTTGGTAGGGGATAATATCGGCTTTGATAAACTTTTTTTCAAAATCAGTATGAATTGTTCCAGCAGCTTGAGGTGCTAACCAGCCTTTTTTTATCGTCCAGGCCCGAGCTTCGATTATTCCAGCTGTTAAAAACGAGATCAGACCCAAAGCTTCATAAGCTTTTTTAATAAGTCGGTTTAGGCCAGACTCATCAAGCTCAAACTGTTTTAAATATTCTTTTTGCTCTTGTTTATTAAAGGCAACAATTTCTGCCTCCATTTTTGCGCATAAAAATATAAACGAAACATCATCTAACCCTAAAATTTGGTCGATCTTCTTCTTTGTCTCATCTTTATTTTGCAATTGTTCTTCCGAAACGTTAAAAACGTAGATAACAGGTTTTATTGTTAGTAAGTTAAGTGGCTTTAAAGCGATTAATTCTTCCTCATTTAGTGATTGCTGGCGGACCGGAATTCCTTGATCAAGTTCAGTTTTTATTTTTTTTACAACTTCATATGCAGCAAACGCCTCTTTGGGGGCAGAGCTACCCTTTGGCTCCTTTTGTTTATTGACGGTTTCCAGATCGGCCAGAATTAATTCTGTCTCAATCGTTTTTATATCATCTTCAGGATTAATTTTATCGGAAACATGGACAACATTACCATCTTCAAAAAGTCGAACGACGTGAACGATCGCCTCTACTTCTCGTATGTGTGATAAAAATTTATTTCCTAAACCCTCACCTTTTGATGCCCCGCGAACCAAGCCGGCAATATCATAAAATTCAATGGCGGCCGGAACGATTTTTGTGGTGTTGACAATCTTCGCAAGTACTGTGAGACGTTCATCTGGAACTTCGATTATCCCAACATTTGGTTCGATCGTGCAGAAAGGATAGTTTGCTACGTTTGCAACCTGTTTTTTTAATAATGCATTGAAAAGAGTACTTTTGCCGACGTTTGGAAGTCCAACGATACCGATACTCAATTTGTGACCTGACATTTTTATTTGTTAAAACTTGTTCAACTTCTAATGGTAAATAGCCTTCAAGTGTGGCTGTTATACCGTCTGTTGTAATATTATTAACCACGTTTTGGACAATTATTCTTCTTTTATCAAAAGAATACTTATCTAAAACAGTATTCATTTTATCATACATACGGTCAAAATCAGGTATGATGACGGCTTTTTGTTGTTCTTGATTGCTTTGCGATGGGCTTAATTTGTTCATACATTGGGTTTTAGCGAGTTTAATTTCGTTAGCTTGCTCTTTGTATTGTTCAAAAGAGATGACACCTTCTCCATATGCTTTTAGATATCTTTTCTCTTCAGCTTCAAGATGATTAAATTTCGATTGAATTACATCCTGCATAGTATTAGGTTTATTTTGAATTGTTTGTTTTTCTCGGATCCATTGTTCATAATATTTTTTTGCAAGTTTAGGTTGAGTAAGAAGTTTTGTAAGTTTATTCCAAACAATCTCATCAAGTAGGGGAGCATTAACGCCTTTGTTATTACAGACTTTTGGAAGTGGAAAACGTTTTACTCGGTCAGTACATCTATAATAAAGGTTTTGAGTGTTGCTAATTCCTTCTCCAGTACGGGTACAACCGCATGAACAATGAATAAAATTTGAAAGTAGATAATTATTTTTTTTGTTACGAATAGCCAACATATCATTTAAGACGAGCTGTTTTTGTACTTTTTCAAATAAATCCTTTTCAATAATTACAGGCACTTTTATTGCATGCCAGTCAGCCTTAAGTTTCATCACTCTACTGCTTTTTTTGATTCGTTTATACTTAGTGAGATTTCGAGGGTTTTTTGGACTCATAGAAAGCGTTTTATTGTAATAAGTCGTTCCAATATATGTTTCATCTCTTAAACGTTTAGAAAGCGTGCTTGTTGACCAATATCCTTTTTTGCTTTTTCTTGGTGTAATGTTTTGTTCATATAATCTTTTGATAACTCGTCTAATAGTCAAGCCTTCATTTCCAATCCAACTAAATATCATTTTCATCACTTTAGCTTCTTGTTCTTCAATCTCAAAACTTCCCGTATTAAGTACAGTTCCTTTGATATATCTATATCCATAAGGAGCATTCCAGCCAAATAAAATACCGTTCTTGGCTTTGTACAGTTTTCCTCTCCTAAATCTTTCAGCTATCTTTATTCTCTCGTAATCATGAAATATTCCCATCACATTTTGAGCTAATCCTGATTCAGGACTTTCATTGTTAATATCATGAAGGGAAATTATTTTAACTCCGGCTTCTTCAATTTCTTTTTTTAGGATTAACTGATTAAGAAAATCACGGGAAAGACGACCTAAATCATAAACATATAAAACTTGAAAAAATTTACTTTTAACAGCATCTCTCAACCTGTCTAATTCTGGTCTTGCAAGAACACTTCCAGTCCAACCTTCATCAGAAAAAGAAAGGTTATCTCCAAGCATCAAACAATCCTTTTTAATGCGTTCTTTTATTTCAGCAATTTGCGAATTGATAGTTTCCTGCTTCTCTTGGTTTCCGGTACTCACACGGGCATATAAAGCGACTATTTTCATACTTTTACTCTCCTTTCCTTCATAAACTTATCTAAATCAGATTTTTTAATTCTTAATTCCTTACCTATTTTATAAGCTATAAGTTTTCCAGATTGAATCCAGCGCCGTATGGTTATAGTTTTTACCTCAAGAATTTTAGCAACCCTCTTTGTTGAATAATATGTTTCTTCCATAGCTTTACTATATAATACTTTATAATACATTGTCAAATGATACTTTTAGATTACCCCACCATCTACTTCACTATATTGTTTGTCTTTTGATATAGTGAGTTGAGCGGTGGGATAAATAAGATATGCTCGTTTATTATTTTTGTCTGGTTCTTGAATTATCAATCCTGCGGTCTCAAGCATAGGAATAATTTCTTGTCGTAGTTGCCACAATGGAATATATCTTCCAAATACTTCATAATGTTTTTTTAAAAGTTCTTGACGGGTTACTCCACGAGTTCCAATATCTATTCCATCTGGGTTATTGTCCTGATAGGCAGGCAGAATTACTCGTTTATAGAGATCATAAACATATGGAGGAAGATTCATCTCCTGACTTTCTGATATACCATCGTAGAGCTTAAAACCTTCATTAATATCATCTTCGCTTACAATAACTGATGATCCTTCACGTTCTCGAAACCATAAGTTTAATAAAGCGAAAACTTTTATTAAAGAAATTACTCTTCCAATATCTCGTTGATGACGTGGTTTAAATATCTTTACTCGCTCAAAAAACATCTGTTCTATTTTCTTTTCATCTTTGATAATAATTTCGGGTATTTCTTCTTGTCTTATAGCTTTAATCCTATTTTTTAATTGAATCCGTTTTGGATGAGTTTCAAGAGAATATCGATATAAATCACTATCGGCAGAGCGTTTAATACGCTCTCGAATAGCTTCCCGTATCTTTTCTTGATTAATTTCAGGTGACAAAAGGATAAATCTCGTAGATTCCTGCTCATCAATACTTAATCCGGCAGTGCAAAATATGACAGAAGGGAATCCTCTTATAATGACAGTTTTTGTTCTATTCCCACCCCCTTGATTTTTGTCAGTAATCTTTGCCATAATCTCTTTCTCTGAAATGAACCCTACTTTCTGTACCAGTTATCTGTCTTTGTTTTCTTC
>CABIKN020000019.1 GCA_902200405.1 Candidatus Roizmanbacteria bacterium
CCCCAAAAGAGGGGAAAATAGGCACGGAGTATTAAGGGTGTCCTAAGTCAGGAAAATGGAAGCTTATCAATTTGTTCTATTGCTTTTTCCTCCGTTAGATGGGCTTTGACTATCATTGTGCTTTGATCATCCAACCAAGTTGCCCTTTCCCTCAATGATTCCTTATCAACGATCCAAAAAAAATCATTCCCTTCCTTTCGGCGACGGCCAAGATTTTGTTTAAGCTGAGATTCGTTTTCAGGGAGACCTAAAATTCCAATTTTAAGATCAGGAAAAGTGTCGTCTGTCTTAGTGATATCAGCTCCTATTCCAATACTTCCGGTTGATACCAATATCTTGATTCTTCCATCGGCAAGGCCCTTTGTCTTTTCTTTCAAACTTTCATAATATTGCTTTAATCTTTTTGGGTCGGATGGAATAGAGGGTAAGATATCTATATCTGATAGGTTTGGATATAGCTGACCCAATTGCGCAAAAATATCCTGAGTTGTTTTTGTATCATAGTGGCTTAACAAAAGTATAGGTTGTTCACTTTTATTATTATTAAGAAACTCAATTAACAATTGTTTCATTCCCTCAATATCTTCTGAGACCAAAGGTGAAGGAGGTTTTTTAATTTCAGGCGACCTAACCTCGTAAACATCCTTACCTGTAAACTCTTTTAAAAGTTTTGCTAGTGGACTCGCCTGTGATTTTCCCGTCCTCAGGTCTCTTTGTTTGAGGGTTCCAGAAAAACCAACCAGCTTATCACCTAGTAAAGAAATGATCGTCGGAAATTTGGCAGATTCTGACGCTTTTGAATTTAAATTAACAATATTAAATTCATTTGCCATGGCCAACATTGATATATGGGCATCTGGTTCAAATTTATGATTTTCTAAAAGCTGATCAAAATATGAGCTCCTAACCACAATTTTATCTCCTTCGTTTATATAAAGCTTGTTTAATGAATAATTTGCATCAGCCAAATTGTCAGCGGCTCCTATAACATTGGTAAAGATCGGGCTTGCCTCTTCGTCTACCGCCCCCATCCCCTGTTCTCCAATAAAAATATGTTCTTTTAAATTTCTAAGCATTAATTCTTTAAGACCAAACCGTTGTGCTTCCTCAAAGCTCAAAAAATTGCCGACGGCAGACAGAGATCCTTTTTCTTCACTTGTCAAGGCGTTCACTATAGAAACCATGGGAATTATTGTAGATGACTTTCCTTGTCCCGTACCCATTTAGATATGATTATTGTCAACAACACACTTTATGACCGCTTTTATCTGATCCAACTCCATTGTCTTCGACAGTCTTTCTCCAAGACCCAACCTATTAGTACTGAATAAAGAGGCGATCAATATATCTTTTGAATATTCCATTACCTGCTCTTTTAATATTTTTTTATCTGCTCCCATATCTATTTTTGTTTTTGTTGTGTAAATATCTTTGTTAAAGGGAGGAAAGTCTGAGAAACCTTTTTCATTGGTAAAATTTGCTATTTGTATCGCATGTGTATAAATTTCATCAGGACTACTAATTTTTTTGGTTTTTGAATGATATTTCTGCAGAAAATCCATTGCATAGTTATGGATAATCTTTGCCTTGCTTGGATCGGCTGAAAGTTGTTCTACCCAAGACTGGATCCTTATTGCTCTCGGATCTTCCATAGCTCCTTTTAGCTTCTATTATTGTACGAAGGGCCTCGATCATAATAATTTAATTCTATCAAAAAAATCAGTGACCTGATAGACATGCCTTTGAGCTCAGCTTAAACAGTGTCCCTTATGATGAGAGGCTCTTTTTAAAATTGAGTAAAGTTAAACCTATTATTGCTTTGTTTTTTTTCCGTACTAAAATGTCATCAGAAAAAAACTCTGTGTCGTTTGCTTTTTGAAGTGCTTCAAAAGAGATATACAAAACATCTACTTCCTTATCATAATTAATTATGATATTTCGTTTTTTCTGTTTTTCCATGAAAAAGAAAAGGCTTGGCAATGAACTTTGAATTTGATTGATTATTTTTTCTTCCATATTAATTTTTTCTTCAATAAATAATTAATTCTTTTGGTAATAAAACTTGTAATAATAAAGCCGTCTTTTTTAACCATGTCTTCTTTGTATATTACCACAAAGTAGAATACTTTTTTGTCTAAAATGGCAAAGTATTCTTCCTTACTACCTTCAAATAAATAATCGGGTTTATTAATTGTTATGCCTATATCAAAAACGTGCTCTAAAATTTCAGGATGACTTGTTAAAATATGGTTAAGTCTTTCATCTGTTAATCTAATTTTGGTCTTGCTTCGAGACAAAAATTCCATATAAAATACTTATAAATATATTGCTTGTCTTTGTCTACCGCTTATAACCTACAAAAGTATGTTTTTAGATTGTTATAAAAGGAAATAAATTACGAAGGATACCCAAATTCTATCAAAAAATTAAGAATTAGGGATGAAGGAGTTGAGGTAATGTTTATAGAATCGAAAAATCATAGACTTTCAAGTCTGATAAAGGAGCAATTGCATAACTAATATAGAATTGTTTATCGGGAATTTCGTTCTTTATATTCAATTTAATATTTAGGTTCCTAATATGGTAGGAACTAGGAACTTTTATGTTATACTCAAAATATGGAATCTACATCACAAAAAATATTAAGTTACATAGCTAAAAATCGTCGGGCAACAGGGAAAGAATTGACGGAATATTTACAAAATATAAGTTCCCGAGCTGTTCGAAAACAATTAAAGAATCTAATAGAAAAAGGTCTACTCCAAAAAATGGGAAAGCCGCCAAAAGTATGGTATTTTTTAGTCAAAAAAACTACTCCCACTGTTTTCTTGATAAACAAAAATATACAGGCGATTATTGATAAAAGATATTACTTTATTTCATCAACAGGGGAAGCCCAAATTGGTTGGAAAGGATTTGTGTCCTGGTGCCAAAAAACAAAACAGGACCCTATTAAAACTTCTCAAGAGTATATTGACACTCTTAAAAAATATGACATATTTCGAAAAAATGATTTGATAAACGGAATGGCAAAAATGAAAAATACCTTCACGCAGGTTTATTCAGATAAAATATTTTATTTGGATTTTTATAGTATCGAGCGTTTTGGAAAAACTAAATTGGGACAGAAGCTGCTTTATTCCAAACAAAGCCAAAATAAAGAACTAATTAATGAATTGATTATGGAAATTCGCCCTCAGATTTTAAAAGTGATTAATAAATATCAGATCAACGGTATTCTATTCATTCCTCCTTCTGTGAAACGAGAAATTCAATTTATGAAAGAATTGGAAAAACAACTTCATCTGCCTATAAAAATTTTGGCTGTTAGCAAAGTAAAGACTCCTATTATCATTCCTCAAAAAACCTTAAGCAAACTTGAAGATAGAATAGAGAATGCAAAACAAACGATTATTGTTGAAGATAATAGTTTCTATAAAAACGTTCTACTAATTGATGATGCGGTAGGCTCGGGGGCGACTCTAAATGAAACAGCTAAACAAATAAAACAAAAAAATCTTTGTACCGGACAAGTAATTGGTTTAGCTATTACAGGGAGTTTTAAGGGTTTCGATGTTATTAGCGAAGTTTAACTACCTAATCTTTCACTTATACCCAAATTTTACCCAAAAAAATAATTTAAAAACAACTGCCTTTGTCAAGAAAAAATTTATTAAAATAAATACACAGATTTTGGGTCTCACTCACCATCTGCGGATATTTTGCAGGATCGCTTAGTATCTTCCGGACAAATCCCATGCTAAATCGGTACGAGCTGACAGGATCATCCATTAATAGGTAGAGCAAGTGGATCTCCCTGGCGATGGCCGGATTAAATCCGGTCCCGTTTTTATAGATGGTCATAAAATCCTCCAAAGATCTTTCATAGTCTCCGATTCTTTTATAGGTATTGGCGCTGTAGTTGAGCTGTTCAAAAACACCGGGAAAATTTTTCTTATACATATTAATATACTTATAGGCTTCCGCCTTGTTATCAGGCGGAATCTGGCTCATGTACTCCTCATAGGCCTCTTTGCGGAATGGATAGATTTGCAGCGATCTTGCCTGGTCTCCCTTAAGGTACAGGGCTTCCGAATAACCTAAATAGGTGGCAGCTATAAAAATCATGGCGGCAAAAACTATCCCGAAATGATTCAACTTGAGCTGTTCCCTTTCCTCATAAACCAGCCCGGCTAGAATAAAGAAAAGGATCAAGACGGCCGGCATGGCATATATATAGGTGATCATGAAACAAGACAGAAGAAAGATTAAAAGTGGATAATGAATAGTTTTCCGGCTTTTTTTAAGAATTAAAAAAATAAAAGGGCTAAAAAAAGCAAAGGCAAATATCCCGCTTCCGGAGAGGATATCCGAGAATAAATTATGACTTACCGAACCGAAAGTCCCGCGCGAGGCGGCGGCGTAGTTTCTTGAAATGGCGGTGAAATTACCCGGTCCATAGCCAAAAAGCGGTCGGTCGGCAAAGCCCATCAGCGCTTCTCTAAAATAAAAGCCCCGGCCGCTTAATAATTCTCCTCTGGGAACGAAGATGGCTACACTTAAGATAAAAACAATGAAAGAAAGAATTAAGATGTTCCATAATAATTTTTTCCATTTTTTTATTAAAAAAAGGGCTGGCAAAACGGTCACAAACAGCCCAATATATGCCGACCTCGAGTAGGAAAGCAAAAAAAACGGCGCCAGCACCATCACAAAAATAAATTTTCTTTGAATAAATAATAATACGATTGTCATCCCCAGCCAGATCCCCAGATGATTGTTGTTTGGATATACCGGAAAGAAAAAGTTGTAAGCTTGATTGACATCAATATAATAGACAGAAGATAGTATTTTATCTTTAAAAATAAAGGCGATCGTGAAGATGACGGCAAACCAAATAATTATTTTATCAACAACGTCTTTAAGCTGGTTTTTTTTATTAATAAAATAAACGCAGATTAAAAATGCCGACTGATAAAGCAAAAATCTCTCTATGGAAAACTGATGGTCAAGTGATAAGACGGTCGCGATCAGATCAAAAAGACTAAACCCAAACCATACAAGAGTAAGTTTTTTGGGAAATATGATCTTTTCTTTTTCCAAAAAAGTCTGGAGATATATAAAAAAAGGCAGAAGCAGAATCACGTAGTAGCTGATCCGATCACCGTAGCGGACAGCCAAACCGCTTGTAAAAAAAATCACTGATAGGTATAAGGTAATGAAGACTTTCATACTTTATTATCTCAAATATCTTCTGACTTCTATTATTTAAAAAATGAAGCTTCATTTACGCCAAATTCTATCAAAAAAATGGGGCTATTTTTTATAAAAGAAAGTCCAGATAGTTATCTTTGGTAATGATTTTTGTTACGACGTCTTTATAAACCTTCTTGAAGTCTACAAAATGAGTTTTTTTCGGTTTAGTATATTTAAATTCGAAAGCGTACAACTTACCATTTCTTTCTTCAATCCAATCAATTTCTTTTTTTTCCCAAGTGCGCCAAAAGAAATTATTTGTATAAATTTTTTTATAGGACTGGGTTTTCAATCTTTCAATCACAAGAAAATTTTCCCACAAAGCTCCAATGTCATTTCTTTTTTCAAGATCATTAAAATCAGAAATAATGGCATTCCTTATTCCATTGTCATAAAAATAATACTTGCTCTTTTTTGTCACCTCGGTTCTTAAATTACGGGAATATCCGCGAAGATTATAAAGAATAAAAGATTTTTCGAAAAGGTCAAGGTATCGAGCGACCGTTTTGACGTCCATTCCAAGATTTCGGCTAAGTTCATTTAGAGAAACCTCACTACCTATTTGGAAAGCAATCAAACGCAATAGATCGAGAAGTATTTTAGCTCCTTTTACTTTTTCCAGCTCAATAATATCTTTTAAAAGATATGAATTAATCAACTCTTTTAAAATATCAATTTTCGCTTTATTCCCTTTTTGAATCAATGCTTCCGGGTAACTACCGTAAACAAGATAGTTATGAAGTTCATTTTTTAAATCAAAATTATTTTTTATTCTTGAAAGTTCTATTTGAGAAAGAGGATAAAGAATATGGGTAATTTTTCTGCCAGTTAAAGGTTCACCCATCTGACCTGAAAGTTCAAAGCTTGATGACCCTGTTGCAATAACATAAATACTCGGAACATTATCGACTACTATCTTTAAACCCAAGCCAATATTTGGTATTTTTTGAGCCTCATCAATGACAATCAATTGATAGCTATGACAGTATTCTTTTATTGTTTCAAAATTCTGTGAAGAAAAAATTTCTTGGATATTGATGTTTTCGCCATTATCAAATCTATATTTTAGATTGGTATTTTTTAGAAAGTTTTTAATAAGAGTAGTTTTGCCTACTTGACGTGGTCCATAGATTACCAATACTTTATTTTTTTTTAGATATTTATTAAGTTGTTCATAAAAACGGGGGTATATCATCCGGTCAGATTAACAAATATCCACAAACTTGTCAAGTTTTATGGAGCACCAATCCTCAAAATTAGTATTTTAGCTTCATTTATTATGACATTTCATTCATACCCAAATTCTGTCAAAAACAAAGATTGGAGATGAGAGAATAGATTGGATAGTTCTATCCGCTATAATATATGACGTCATGAAGAAAGCGCAAAAAATAATCGGCAACCTCTTCTCTCTCCTAAAGATCGCATGGGATGAAGATAGAAAATTTCTCTTGGGTTATTTTATTACCTCAGTTTTTTCTGCTTTCCTTCTTTTTATCGTTTTCTTTTTATATAAATTGATGATCGATCAGGTCTTCAAAAGTTTGGTAAATAAAGAGATTACTTTTGTTTTTCTAATTGTAGGATCCTATTTAATATCAGAATATCTTTCCCGCTTTTTTACCAATACATTAAATTCTCAATATTTTGAATACATCCTCAGGTCAAAATTTTTAAATGTTCTGACTCGCAAGTTTATGGAAAAACTGGCCCATCTGGATTTTTCCAATCTGGAAAACGGCGAAGTCAGAAATCTGATTGCTAAAGTTGAGGATACTTATAGCTGGCGATTATTTGAAAATCTCCGGGTAATAAATTTTATGATCTATAGCGTTGCGTCATTAATTTTAGCTTTCTTTGTTGCCTTAAGATTCAATCCTGTTTATTTAATTGCTCTATTTTTTCTCTCAACCCCTCTGTATTATTTCCGGGCCAAATATGGGAATATCAATTGGTCAATTTATTCTCAAAACTCCAAAAAAATTAACTATCTCTGGTATATGCGTTATCTTTTTACCAATTTTAATACTCTTTCTGAAATAAAAATCTATAATTTAAAAAAATTCTTTTTGGGTAAAACCGAAGTCCTACAAAATGAAATCGTTGATCAGTATAAAAAACCGATTTTAAAATATATTTTTTGGTCAACTTTAGCCTCGTTTTTTATTCCCATCGTTATCTTTCTTTTTCTAAGAAATTTTATTAATGAAATTATTTTTAGTCAAAAATTTTCCCTTGGTGATTTTACTTTTTTCCTTAACGCTGTCTTTACCTTTACCGGACAGACGTCCAGCCTTCTCGTTAGTCTCGGCGGTATCGTGGAAAACAATCTCTACGTTGATGATTATTTCAAACTGTTAAATATCAAAAACAAAGTTATTAATATCAAAAATGCCAAAAGATTAAAAATAATTATTCCTCGGGAAATAAAGTTTGAAAATGTCTCTTTTACTTATCCGGGAAGTAAAAATCCGGTATTAAGAAATATAAATTTAACTATAAAGACCGGCCAAGATATTGCCATCGTTGGCCCTAATGGAGCTGGAAAAACCACTTTAATCAAGCTTCTTTTCCGTTTTTATGATCCAACAATAGGAAAAATATTAGTTGATGGTGTTGATTTAAAAAATATTAATCTTGATGATTGGTACCGGCATTTAGGAGTTCTCTTTCAGGATTTTGCTAAATATTACTTAACTGTCAAAGAGAATATCGAATTTGGAGATATGGAAAATATTAAAAAAAAGAGTGTCACCGGAGCCCTTGCCAATGCTCAGGGTAATGATCTACTTGATCTGCCGAAAAAAACGAACCAAATCCTCGGCCGTTGGTTTGAGGATGGCGAAGAAATCTCGGTCGGCCAGTGGCAAAAGTTGGCGATTGCCAGAGCTTTGTACCGTAATGCGCCCATCCTTGTCCTTGACGAACCGACTTCCAATATCGACGCCCAAGCAGAATATAAAATTTTTAATAATTTGAAACAAACTTACAAGAAAAAAACCTTAATCTTTATTTCCCACCGTTTTTCAACGGTAAGAATTGCCGACCATATTTACGTCTTAAAGAACGGTCAGATTGTTGAACAAGGCAAACACCAATCTCTTCTTTTAAAAAACGGCACCTATGCAAAGTATTTCAAGATCCAAAAGCAGGGGTATGAGTAAAAATTTCTCATTTGACTTGAAACAAAATTTTCTCTAAACTGAAAATAATTATATGTCCAATAAAATCCTCACTTTTATTTTTGTAGTTTTATTTGTGATTTTAATAGGCGAAGTCGGCTATTTCTTTTATTCTTCCAGAACACCAGCGGTTGAAAACCAACTCGCCCCCACTATTCTGGTTCCCGCTCCTCCTTCACAACCTGAACGGCAGGGAGTACAGGCTATAAAAGACGATGTTTTAAACTACCTCTCTGTTGCTAACGAAGGAGTTATTATTAGTTCAACTCTAGAAAATCAATATCAAGGCAAAATAATTAAATTGGAAATAAGCGATGGTTTAAAAATCATTTTTCAAAGTGAAAATGGAGCTGTTAATGGTTACAATTTTAGCAAACAAGAATTAGAAAAGATTAGTGTTTTTAGAGACAATGCTGGAGAAAATGAAGAGATTACTCTTAACGATCTTAAACTTGGTGATCAAATCACAATAGACATAACCTTAAATCTTTTAAATGACTTGACTAATAGTTTGATCGAGTCTAAAATTACACTAATAAGCAAATGAAAAAAATAGAATATCGTAAACCAAAAATGGCTAAAAGGAAGATTGTTCCTAGGTTTTTGATGAGAAGAAAGTCGGGGTTCGGGCGGGATGGTGATTTGATGACCGCTGTCTGGGCAGCAACAGCCATATGATCTTAGGTATACTTCTACACAAGTGGATAAAATCATTAAATTAATTGATAAAACTCCAATCAAAGCTTTTGGGAGTAGTATGGAACCTTTTTTGTATGATGGAGACCTTGTTTACTTCGAAAAAGTAAAAACAAAACAAATTAATATCAACGATATTCTTTTGATTAAAAAGGGGCAGTTTTTTATACATAGAGTTATATATAAAAATGACCGATATTTTATTACCAAAGGAGATCATAACTTGCTTTCTGACGGTAGAATAAGGCCAAATCAGGTTCTAGGAAAATTAAATAAAATAAAAAGGGGGGGGAACTTTTTCAAACCAGAGGATATTTACTCGGTTCAATCCAGTTTTTATTTAAAGGAAATTATTAGGATAAAAAAATTGTTTGAAAAAAATAAAGTTGAATATGTTATTTTAAAAGGCCTACCTCTTCACTTCTTTTTTGAAGGCACCCATCCAAAAAGGTTCTATGCTGACTGTGATATTTTGATTGATAAAGAATTTTTTCTTCAGGTAGAAAAAATTCTTTTATCTCAGGGATACAAAGCTGTTGATTTTTCTTTATCACAACAGCATCGATCAATAAGAAGCAAACTGTCTGAACATTCTTATCAAAAAATCATCCAAGGATTCCCTATTAATTTTGACATTCATTTGAAAGCTGTCTTTATGATGACTCAATTAGGACACCTGGAAGCTTTATATCCTCAAAAACTGATTGACCAACTGTCAGATGAGTTTATAAAAACTAAAAAAGTCGTTAAAATCAACAATGAACCCTTCTTTATTCTCAATTCTAAATTCTTAATTCTCTATCTTGCCTTGCATCTATTTCACCATAATTTCCACGGTGCTTTTCGATATCAGTTTTTGGATAAGGTTATTCGTACTGATCTGGATTCCCGCCTTCGCGGGAATGACAAGGTCTCCGGATGGAAAATAATCACTCAAAAAATTACAGAATATCACCTAGAAAATTTCGTCTATTCGGTTTTTTTGTTACTTAAAAAATACTACAAAACCCCCTTACCCCGTTCTTTCATTTTAACAATGAAGCAATGGAACAATGAAACAATGAATCGTTATTCGCAAATAAATATCTTTGATTCAGAGCCAAGAATATTATCAGGAATAAATCGATTCCGTAATCTTTTTTTTCTCTCCCCCAATCATCTCTGGAGAAAAATTCTGGTATTTTTAAATCCTGAGGTCATTTACGCGCTTTTTTTTGTCTTGAAAAAGAAATTATTTTATTTTTTGAAAGCTGTTTTAAAAAATCATTGACATCTTTTTCCGCCTGTTTTTTAGAAATATCGTATTTTTTCGATAATATTCTGGCTATTCTTTCCTCATTGAATCCTTTTTTTATTGCCTCAAGAATATATGACCCCGACTCATTGAACGAGT
The DNA here is from genome assembly GCA_902200405.1 of Candidatus Roizmanbacteria bacterium. Taxonomy (GTDB): domain Bacteria; phylum Patescibacteriota; class Microgenomatia; order UBA1406; family GWC2-37-13; genus GWC2-37-13. Next base: position 10,528 of record CABIKN020000019.1, read on the forward strand.
AAAACATTGAATTATCAACATTAAAAATAGTAATTTCTTTATTTATTTTATCTATCACAAAATCTTTTTTTATTAATAGTTGAGTCATACAATATTTTTAGAAAAGAATTCTAACAGTTTTTTTTGATTTTTGGAAAAAGATATAATCCTAAACTGATCAAATTTTTTGATAAAACTTATCAAGTTGTTTACTTGCGTCTTAGTTTGCTCTTGATTAACAAATAATTGACTTATGAGTCTCATAATGATCTCCTTTTTACTAATAATTTTTTCTGCTTTAAAATCCCTTGACTTATTCAAGAAAAAAATCCCACCAATAGGATATTTTTTGCTTTGTTTATGTACCCAAGACTCTTTTTCAATCATAGGTGTTTGATACAGATAATATTCTCCTTTTTCCCACTTAATAATCACTGAATCGTCGGCTAAGGCCGGATGCTTTGAATTCAACATTTTCATTATGGTTGACTTGCCAGCTCCCGAAGGACCGGTAAAAATATAGGCTTTATTATCAATCGAAACAGCTGAACCGTGCATAAGAAAGCCGTTATTTTTAGACAAAAACATAAGAATGCCGTAACGGATTATAAAGCTAATCTGGCCAAAACTAATCTCATAATTACAGTTGATTTGATTTCTTTCTACTTCAAATATTTTAAAATAGAAAGATTTTTCCTTTTTTTTATAGATAACGTCATTATCAACTTCTTGTTTTATATTAATTTTAAAGTCGCTATTTTTTTCTTTCGGGTGAATAAATCCTTTTAAATATTTGTTAATATCGTCGCTAAGTTTTTTCTTTGAAAAAGGATAATTCAAAGAATCTCCAAGATTGATTGTAATGCTAAACCCGGCAATTCTTAAAAAAATATTCTCTATCATTATTAATAATTCTTGATAATAAGCAATATTATAATCCTTAAAGTTTTCGAAAAAATTAGAAAGTCATATAAAGGGTTTTTTTTATCTATATACTCCATGTCAAACTGCATCCACTGAGCAAAAGTCAAATTATGAGCTCCTCTGATAATCCAAGGAGAGGTCATTCCGGGTAGTATGGAAAAACGCCGTTCGTATTTTTTTGGTACTTTATTGGCTTCCATAACCGGCAATGGCCGGGGACCAACAAAATCCATCTCCCCTTTTATTATATTAACTAACTGGGGAACTTCGTCTAAACCGGTATGAGAAAGAAATTTCCCGATTTTTGTATATCTGGGATCATTTTTTATTTTAAAAACCGGCCCATCAGCCTCATTGAGATTGGCAATCCTGGATTTTAAATTTTCCGCATCGGTAACCATCGTCCTGATTTTATAAAGAATAAAAGGTTTCTTATCTTTACCTAATCTTTTTTGTTTAAAAATAAACGGACCTTGAGATGTCAACCTAATTAATAAAAAAAACAGTAAAATGAAAGGTGACAAAACTATCAAAATCAATAATGATAATGTTTTCTTTGCAAAACTGATCATAACTTAATAACGTCAATTATATTAAAATCACATGATTATTAGATTCTTAAAAAAAATCTTTAAAAATCCTTTTTTTCTATTCTTAGTTTGTCTTTTTTTAATTAAAATCCCGCCTTTTTACATTTTTCCTTTGATAAAAAATGGTTTTTTGACAACTCATACACTTGCGCGATTGATCATTATAATCTTATTTTTGAAGCGGATATTTATCAATAAAAAAAATTTTTATAAAAATAAATCGATTATTACTATTTTTTTAATTTACTTTGGATTTATTTCTCTTTCTATTATACCAACTGTCAATATAAAAGATTACTTTTTAAGGTATAAAGATATTGTTTTTCCTGGTTTATTGTTTTTTCTGACGCTATTATTCAAAAATAAAAAAAACGCTATTATCAAAGTCTTCTTTTACACCGTTATTGTCAACTTTTGTTATCAATTACTTATTATTGTTGATCCAAGAATTTTTACTTCTTTCGCTGATTTTTTTGTATATTCTAATCACCTTGAATTAGTCTTAATAAACATTGGAAGAGGCCGGATATTTATAGAAACCTACGATGAAATCGCCATCCCCTTTATATTTTATTATTTATCTATTAGCAATAAGCGTAAAGAAAAAATCTATTTATACTTGATATTGATTTTTATAAGTTTGCCAAGTTTTTTGTCTAATTTTAGATCAAGGATATTAATGTTAATTTTTTCCTTTATTATGTCGTTTATTTTCTTGACAAAAAAGAAACTTGGTCAAAAATTTATAATTTTTTTTATATTAATATCTATAGGGTATTTTTCCTATATCATTCTAAACTATAATTTTAAGTTTTCTTTTGTCGATAGATTTGCTCTGACTGATAAAAGAGAAGATGTTAATACGATCCAATACCGATGGAATAATATTGTTGCTTCAGAAAAAATGGCTCAATCACAACCTCTTTTAGGCGTCGGATTGGGCAATTATTACGATAATCTTCCCTCAGGAAAGAAAAATTTCCTATCATTATCCAACTGGCAAAATAAAGAAGCACAGATTGCTTCAACCAATCCTCATAATATTTTTGCCCAAATTCTTTCCGAATTGGGCTTTATCAGCCTTCTTTTTTATTTAATAATGATCAGTTATTTTGCAATTTCAGATATAAAGATCTTGCTTAAGCAAAATAATTTTGCCAAGGCGGTCATAATTTCTTTTTGGTCATTATTTATCTATTCACTATTCAATCCAACTACTACTCTCACCTATAATTCATTATTTTGGTTATTACGAGCCTTAATATAAAATGAAAATATTAATTGACGGCCATATGCTGGGAAAACACGAAGGAGGTAATGAAAGATATATTAAAAACCTCGCCCTTAACCTTATAAAATACAATCAAAAAAAACATTTTATTAAGATAGTTGTCCAAAATGATTACTTTTCAAATCAGAACGTCTTTTCAAAAAACAATCTCCTAAAAATTAATTTTCGCAATGATTTTTACAGAATTTTTTATTTTTTACCGATAAAATTTCGTACCGAAAAATGCGGCATTATCCATTCTACATACATCGCTCCTTATTCTAATAATATAAAGACTGTCATAACAATCCACGACCTATCTTTTAAAAGATATCCCGATTTTTATTCACTAAGAGAAAGGCTCATTTTTAATTATCTTTTGCCTATTTCTTTGCTGAGGGCTAAGGCAATTATTGTTCCTTCACAATTTACAAAAAATGAACTTATTAATTTTTACCCTGAATATAAAGACAAAACATTTGTAGTTTATGAAGGAGCTGATAAATGCTTTTACAAAATTAGTAAGAATATTGCTAAAAAAGAAATTAGAGAAAAATATAGGATTGATGGACCTTTTCTTCTTGTCTTTAATAGCAAAAATCCAAAAAAAAATGTAGATATTGTTATTAAAGCTTATAAAAAAATGATCCATTGGCAACCTAAATTAAAACTGGTTATTATCGGCGTTAAAGATAATTTGGCCGTAAGAGATCTTGGCAATATATATATTTTTAATAATATTTCTGACTTTGATCTTAACTTTTTTTATAATGGTTGCGAAATATTTATAAACCCATCTATTTACGAAGGTTTTAATTTATCTATAATTGAAGCCCTAAAAATAAAAGCCATTGTTATGGCTGCAGATATTACTGTCAATCGGGAACTTTATGAAAATTCCATTATTTATTTTAACCCTCACAATGCTCATGAAATTGAAAAAATAGTGAAAAATATATTAAAAACTCCGGAAATTATAAGAAAAAAGCTCATAAATCAATATAAAAAAATATCCTATAAGTTTGATTGGGGGGAGAACACCCAAAAAATGTTAGAAATATATCAAAGAGTCAATCAAAGATGAAAATAGCTATTATTGGAATAAGAGGAATTCCTTTTACTTACAGTGGCTTCGAAGTTTTTGCCGAAGAATTAGCTGTTGGTCTGGCAAAAAAAAATCATCTGTTAACTGTTTATTGCCGAAAGAACTATTTTGATAAGAAACTCAATGAGTATAAGGGAGTTAGGTTGGTTTATTTGCTAACCCTCAAAATAAAGTACTTTGAAACAATTATTCATAG
>CABIKN020000020.1 GCA_902200405.1 Candidatus Roizmanbacteria bacterium
TGTATTTGAAACCGTACCTGCTTTCGGGCTCATCTTGTATTGTACAAGACTCAGAGTTGACAGGTATTGTCAATTAGTATAATTTTATATAAATGGATCCAAATAATAATATTCCACCTATCACCACTCCCCAACCCGTTGTGACTCAATCAAATCCTGTAATACCAGTTATTACACCTACGCCCCCACCTGTTGTACCGCCCACTACAATTACTCCTGAATCCAAGAAAAGCACAAAGTTAATAATTATCATTGCTTCAATTGTGATACTACTTTTGTTAACTGCCGGTATTGTTTTTGCTATTTCGAAAGGTAATACTAAAAAGGGTACTGGAGTTGCACCATCAATCTTACAGAATCTTGCTACAAGTGACCTTACCAAATATGATAAGGACACAGATACCGATGGTTATCCTGATTTTATTGAAACAGAATTAGGATTAAATCCAAGTGTTTCTGAATATAATTTATGTAAAAAAGATGATTGTGCGGGGAGTAATTTAACCAATTCTACCGCAAAAAAACACAATGTCTTGATTATTCTTGATGCTTCTGGAAGTATGTCACTTGGTGGCACTCCAAATAGAATGGAGATAGCCAAACAAGCTATAAGATCATACGTCTCAAAGGCCTCAGTAAATACTCAGATAGGACTTATGATATACGGACATAAAGGCTCAAACAGTCCAAATGACAAACCTGCAAGCTGTGTTAGTGCAGAAACAATATCAAGCATTGGAACAGTTAACAGCCAAACAATCGATGGACAATTATCTGCAGTCAGTCCTGTTGGGTGGACACCAATGGGATTTGCATTAAAACAAGCTACTTCAGCTTTTGCTGGAAAAGATGGTGAAAATAATGAAATAATACTCCTCACCGATGGTGAAGAATCATGTAATAGCAATCCTGCAGGAGAAGCCTTAACCTTAAAATCTTCTGCACAAAATATCAAAATAAATGTAATTGGATTTGCTGTTGATTCAAAAGCTCAAACACAATTAAACCAAATAAGTACAAGTGGTGGCGGTACGTTTGCAACAGCTAATGATTTAAATGAGCTTGACAGAAAATTTAATGAGTTGTATGAGAACGGACTAAAGCTATATGCTGAACTTAAGTGCAATACTCAAAACGTTGACGCGTTCAGAATTTGTTACAATTCAAGCTTTAATAAAGTAATAGATTGGATTACAAAACGCAAAATGTTACTTTATGATAAAAAGATTACTCAAGAGGAATATAATAGGCTTGAGGATTTAAGTTCGGTTATATATAAACAACAAAAAGAAATTACAACCAGTGAAACTCAAAAAGTAATTGATAAATATTAAATATGGAAAATAAAACTATACCTGAAACAATTCAGGGCACGCCTATCGATCCCCTAATTCCTGCGGTTCAAACCACACAGCCGATAGTACCAACTGTCATCCCCGAACCCACTCCAAAACGAAATCATATTAAAACAATAATAATCGTAGTTATCTTAGGATTAATCATTGGAACAATTATTTATTTTTTATTTAAATCTACGAATAAAAGTAATTCAAATTCAATTATTGCGTGGAATACAGTAGATAATTATGATAGTTCTATATTCACAGGAGAAAGATATAAATCTGGAAAAACATATTTTAATGATGCATGTTTTGATTCAAATATACCCAAGCAATTTGAAATTTTAGACGCGGGCTTTTCCCCAAGGGTTGGAGTTGTAAAACCTATCGGCCCTAGAGTTACTTTACCATATATAGATGTAGCTATCGGTGAGGTCAGTGGTGAATTAGGTGAAGATATACTAACTGAAAAGTATAATCCATCAAATTCAACCAAACATATTAGGATAGAAGAGTTAACACCAGGATCAAATCGAAAAGTGACTTTTGATTCAATTAAATTATTCGATCGAACAAGTAAGGCTATAATCGTGGAATACAATCCTATTAACGACACTTCTCAGAAGAATCAATTGTTTGATATTAGTCCAGGACAAAATATTTCCGCCATCAATGTTTTTGTGATGGGAAGAAATAAAAAAACAATTGTTAATTTATTGCTGGTATATGATGCGAGTAATAAAGAGAGGGATGTAAAAATGTTTAAACAATTTCTTCAATCGTTTAAGCCAGTTTGTTATTTTAAAAGGACAAATGTGTTACAAAATTATTAAATTGACTGGTAAATATGCGATCAGTGTGGACAATCAGCAAAAAAGTCTTAATGATATTTATAATAATAATTATTTCATTAATTTTCTTCATGCCAGTGATTGAATTACCTTGGGGTGGAGCCAAAGATATTGATGGAGATGGAAGAATAGATATGGAGTGGAGTGGAACTCGGAAAGTTTCATTATTTCAGATATTGACCAAAATTAGATAATTATTAATTCTTCATAATTAACTTAATTTTTCGCAGAAATCCCCTCGTTTGTGCCGCTGAGAGGAGTTGAACCTCCACGCCGTTTAAGGCACAGGTTCCTAAAACCTGCGTGTATGCCATTTCACCACAGCGGCAGTTTAAAGAATATTTTAATACCGTGTTAATTATACCAAGAAGTCAGGCTCTTTTTCAGTCGAGAATAAAATTATTAGCATCCAGAATATAAATATTAAAGCATATAGAGCTGATGATGAAAACGCTAAGTATTTAGCAATTTCGGTTATTAATATTGGCCAAGTGACGGCATGCATACCCATTTTAAATAACGATCCATAACTATATTGCTTCTTAAATATCAGATTTATGATCCAGACAAAAAAAGTTAAAAATAAAAGTCCGAACATTACCCCACCTGTCCAAAATAAAGAGCCAAAGATCATGAATAATGGCGAGAACGATAAAACTATCCAATCAATAAAAAAACTAACCCTCGGCGTATAAGGTTTAACAATATTCAACAGATTGTCATAAGCTTTTTTATCTACAGTAAAATCTTTTTTTAATTCACGGAAATAAAATACTGAGGTTTCCCCCATTTTGTTATTTTTAGACTCCGAAGGATAAACGATAGCATTTCGGGTTGCTAAAATATTAGTATTATAGTTGGGATAGTTTTCGATAGAACCCTTAGTATCAATAATTATAAAGTGTTTTTGATCTCGCCATTTATCTTTCTCAATATCGAAAATATAAGGTTCAACAACGTTAGTTGAAAGTTGCCCGTTTTTTATCTGAAGTTTAAGATATCTAGGATAAAAATTTTCGGCGTAACTTACAAATTTATTTACCTCAGGTTGAATCTGGGGACGGTTTTTTATATATTTTCCGCCAATTGTAAAAACTTTTATAATTGTTAATAGAAAAATTAAAAACCAAAGATATCTAAAAGAAAACCAAAATTTTACTTTGGCGACGTCCTTATAATACTTTGGCTCAAATAGTGATCTGGTAAAAGAATAGAAAAAAGTTTTTAGTTGGCCCATATCTATAATAATACAATATATTTTTTAGAAATAAATAATATTTATCAAAGATGAATTCTTTCGAAAATTTTACACTCAGTATTTAATCTACATTCTTTTTCACAAGTTTCATTGCGTATTTTACCTCCAACGCTATGCGAATATACAGTTACTTCTTCACCTTCAACTAGAGCGCATCTATCTCTAATATTTGCATTGGGAAGAATAAAAAAGTTTTTAAACTTCTGAACGCAATTAGATCTCCAATATTTCGAATTAGATAAATCATTACCCCACTTACTCCATTAACTTCCTTTTTTTGAACAAATGCCCTAACAGATTCGACCATTATTTAGATTGATTTAACAAGATAATAATCCATTATTATAACATTATATTTATTCTTAATTTCCCATGTTATAATTTTATAGTTTTGGAGAGGTGGCAGAGTGGCCGAATGCGTACGCTTGGAAAGCGTATATGGCAGAAATGTCATCGGGGGTTCGAATCCCCCCTTCTCCGCAATTTATTTTAGGGGTTGACGAATAATATAAAGGGATTATAATTAACCTAATTATTTATGGAACCAACAGCTTTTCAGTATCCAAGTCAACAGAAAAAAAATAAGGTAGTCCCGATGCTTGTTGTTGGATGCGTTCTCTTAGTTGCTGTTATTATAAGCTTCATGATTATTAGACAGCCGAAAAAACCTGAAGAAAAAAAAGAAGCCGTCGTTGTTGAAACTAAAACACCCTCCCCCACTTCGCGTCCTATGATTGATAAAAAGACTGTTAAAATCCAAGTCCAGAATGGTACGGGCACTCCTGGACAGGCAGGCATAGTTGTCAAAGCTCTTGAGGATACGGGATACGCTACCGAAAATATTAAAACAGGCAATGCGGAAAAGTATGACAATTTAATAACTTCAATTACCGCAAAAGACGGATACGACGAAATAGTTATTGATATTAAAGATTCATTGAAATCAACTTTCGAAAAAATCACGGTTGTCTCACCAAATCTTGATAAAGACAGCGAATTTGACATTGTTATAGTTACAGGCGGTAAAATATTTGAAGAACCAACACCCACTGCGACTTCATCAGCTGCGGTAAGTCCAACTCCAAAACCATAGTTCGTAATTATGGTAAAATAGTAGCTCTGGAAACGATCATTAAGTTCTCACAGGTCTCCTTTGACTTCGGGTGGGACAAAACAATTATTGATGAAGTTAGTTTTTCAATGCGTCGCGGCATGAAGGTTGCTTTAATGGGCCAAAATGGGGCGGGCAAAAGTACCCTTTTTAAATTAATCACAGGTGTAATAAAACCAATATCAGGGACAATTTCAGTCGACAAACGCCTGATAGTAGCAACAGCTCATCAGGTTATTTCACCAGGTGACATGATGCTGACAGTTCAAGAATATTTTCAAAAATATTTAGGTGGTGTTGAGTCGCATGAATTGAATAGAAGATTGGCCACAGTTTTAGCAGTGGTCAATCTAAAAGCTCCTTTAGATAAAATTATTAAATCTTTTTCCGGCGGTCAGCAAGCAAGACTTCTTTTAGCATCGGCTCTTATTCAAGATCCAGATCTATTATTACTAGACGAACCAACTAATAACCTTGACTCGATGGGTATTTATCATCTGACAGAATTTTTAATTAATTATAAGAAAAGCGTTATTGTGATTTCCCATGACGCAGAATTCTTGAATGCTTTTACAGAAGGAGTTTTGTATTTGGATAATTTTACTAAGAAAATTGAACAGTATGCCGGTGACTACAATGATGTGGTCGAGCAAATTGCCGTACGAATTGAAAGAGAGCGAATGCAAAATGCTCAAATGGAACGCGGAATCCAGGAAAATAAAGATAAGTCAAATTTTTTTGCTCACAAGGGTGGAAAGATGCGATTGGTTGCTAAAAAGATGAGAGAAAAAGCGGAAAAGATGGAAAGCGAAAAAGTGGCTGTCCGCCGGGAAGATAAAACCATTCGTCAATTTATTATCCCTACTCAAGAGGGACTCGTCAATGAAGAACTAAAAATCTCATCGTTTACAGTGATGCAAAATCATCAAGAAGTGACAAAACCAGCCAGAATTTTTTTAGTAAAAAATAAACACTTATTGATCACCGGCCCAAACGGCATTGGTAAAAGCACGCTGATCGAATCATTAGCCAATCGGACAGCCAAAGGAGTTTCTTACACTTCAGGAATTCGCATCGGTTATTACCGTCAGGACTTCTCTACTCTGGATTTTTCGGACACGGTCTATGAATCTTTTGTAAAAGTTCTTAAGGAAATTGACGGGGTGATTAATGAGCAACATATCCGCACAGTCGCCTCAGGGTTTCTCATTACTCAAGAGCATATTCATAGTAAAATTGGCTCGCTTTCGGAAGGGCAAAAAGGGCTTGTAGCTTTTGCTCGCTTAGTACTTCAGAAGCCAGGTTTATTAATACTTGATGAGCCGACTAATCATATCAACTTTCGTCATCTTCCAAGAATTGCTGAAGCACTAAGTAATTACCAGGGTATGATGATTCTGGTCTCTCATGTCCCCGACTTTGTATCTCAAGTAAGGATCGATGAAGTCTTGGATTTGGAGAAATAAGTATTTATTTTGATAAATATACGGTTGCTTAATTGATATATTCTGTTATAATTTAACCAGATAGTAAGTTCTGCTTTAGAATTTTTTATTTTCGAGTTCTTCTTCATTATTTTTAGAAGAGCTTCGCGCTCTTACATCTAGTTAATAATTTTTTATTTATTTTTATGTATACAAGGCATTTTCAGACATCTAGTAGGTTTAACCGCTTTAGTCGACCGGCAGGTCCATCCCGTTTTAGTGGTGGTCGAGGCCGTGGTCGAAGTATGACCGGTGGTAATATTCACGAATTTATCCGCAGAGCCAATGTAAAAAGTACTCAAGTCTCCCACGCTCAGTCAGTCGAGGAAGTGTTATTTTCCAGTCTTAATCTTCCAGAATCATTAAAATCAACAATTACTCGTCATGGTTATGTCAACTTAACTCCTATTCAGGCGCAAGGAATTCCTGCGATTCGAGCAGGTAAGGATGTAATAGGCATTGCAAATACTGGAACAGGTAAAACCGCTGCTTTTTTGATTCCGTTAGTTGAAAATATTTTGAAAGATTTTAACTATAAAGCTTTGATTATTAGTCCAACTCGTGAGTTGGCCCTACAGACCCGTGATGAGCTGAGAAAATTTTCCGGAAACATGCCAATCTTTAGCACTTTATGTATCGGTCAGTCCTCAATGCAGATGCAGATTTCAGGACTTCGACATAATCCCCACGTCGTTGTTGGAACACCAGGTCGAATCAAAGATCTTATTAATCGCGGCATTTTAAAATTAGGAATGTTCAAGATGATTATTTTGGACGAAACAGATCAAATGCTTGACATGGGATTTATCCATGATATTAAAGAAATTATTTCTTATTTACCAGCCGAGAGACAGTCTTTATTTTTTTCAGCAACAGTCTCTCCAGCCATTAGCGCATTGATCAATTCTTTTGTGAAAAACCCAGTAACAATTTCTGTTAAGACACAAGAAACGCTCAGTAATATTAAACAAGACTTAGTTAGATTAGATAAAAAAATCGGTTCAAAAATGGAAAAACTTTCCTCGCTTTTAAAACAGGAAGAGTTTAAAAAAGTTTTGGTTTTTGGAAGAACTAAACATGGGGTGGAAAGAATGGCGAGAGACTTATTTCAAAAAGGGTTTAAAGTAACTTCAATTCATGGAGATAAAGCTCAATTTCAACGCCAACAGGCTATCCGCATGTTTAAGGAAGACGTTGTTTCGATAATGGTAGCGACTGATGTAGCCGCCCGCGGTCTGGATATTGCCAATGTTACCCACGTCATCAACTATGATATTCCCCAGACTTATGAAGATTACATCCATCGCATCGGCCGTACCGGGCGGGCAAATCTAAGCGGAACGGCGTTGACATTTGTAGAGGAATAAATCTGTATAATTATTTGCATGAATGATTATAAGAATGAATTAGAGTTTGCCAAACAGCTAGCTATAAAAGCGGGAGAGATTATTACGAAGAACTTTCTTCATTCAACAATTACAACTAAGTCGAATCTGACTCCAGTGACGGAAACTGATTTAGCTATTTCTAGAATGGTTATTGATGAAGTAAAAAATACCTTTCCAAGTCACGAAGTTTTTGATGAAGAGTTCCAACATGAAAAACATGATGCCGAATTTATATGGGTTTGTGATCCTGTGGACGGAACGATCCCCTTTTCTCACCATATTCCCACCTCAATGTTTTCTTTAGCCCTTTGCAAAAATAGTGAACCAGTTGTTGCGGTAACCTACGATCCTTTTATAAAAAGATTACTTTATACAAAGAAGAATGCGCCCTCCTATATGAATAAAAAAGAAATTCATGTCAGGTCCGGAAAATTTGTATCGGGAGAATTTATTTATGGTATTCCATATTGGAATAAGAATTTCAACGCTAATAAATATTTCAGTTTGGTTTCTGAGAAAAAAATTAAGGTAACTTATGTTGAGTCAATTGTTTATCAATCAATGTTGGTTGCGACCGGAATATCAAGAGCTTTAGTTATTACTGCTGCAAGTCCTTGGGATCGAGCGGCCGCAAAAATGATTATCGAAAACGCCGGAGGAATTTGCACCGACGAGAATGGTAAAAGGCTAACTGTTTTTGGAAATCCTCAATATTTCATTGCCACAAATAAAGAAGTTCATGATGAAATAATGGAAATAGTTCAAAAGTGCCTGCATAAATAAAATGAAAAAAATTAAAGCCATACTTTGTGATTTTGACGGAACCTTGGTTGATGAAAACGGACAGTATTTACCTAAAGTAAAAATATTAATAAAAAAAATACTTAATAAAAATGTTCGATTTTCTTTGGCGACCGGCCGGGCTTATTACAGTGTAACTAAAAGAATAGAAAAAGAATTAGGTATGAAAGGAATCCACATCCTTCATGGGGGGGCGATGATCTTTGATTCCATCGCCAATAAGGTTCTATTTCTTCAAGCAATTTCTAACGATTCAACAGTAAAAATTATTAAGTACCTATCATCTCAAAGACTCACTTTCGCTTTAGAAGCTAAAAACTGTGCTTATATGTCCCGTATCGTAAAAGAAAACAATTTTTATCCAGAAAGTCCAAGTAAAACTATCAGCGAATTAAATAAGAAAGAACAAATTTTGAAAATACTTGTTTTTGCCAGGGTCAATCGATTAAGCGAATCAGAGATGATCAATCATATTAAAAATTTGCAGAAAAGCTGTTCCGATATTTCTGTACACAGATTTGAATTTTTTAATTTTTTTGGTGCTGATATTACTTCAGAAAGAGCTACCAAACACACAGCGGTCCTTGAATATTTAAAAATATTAGATCTAGCGCCGGATGAAGTGGTGGCCATTGGCGACGGTCCAAATGATTACCCCCTTTTTACAGCTTGCGGATTTGGTATTGCTATGGTTAAGGCGCCTAAAGAATTAAAGGAAATAGCTGATTTAGTTGTTAACAATATTGTTGAGGCACTAGAATATATTTATAATAATTTAATTTAAAATTATATATTTTTAATATGTTAAAAAATGAATCAAATATCGATCTGCCCTTCAAAATTGGAATTTCGCCGACCTTAAAAATAAGAGGAATTATCGCGGCTCGAGATATTAAAAAAAATACAGTCATTGAAAGTTGTCCAGTAATTTTGGTTGATATTAAATACGAAAATTTTTTAGAAGAAACAAAACTATCAAGCTATTATTTTATTTGGGATGATAAGTATCATTGCGTTGTTTTAGGTTATGGCGGGATCTTTAATCATTCAAAAAATAATAATACAAAATATTACAAAGACAAGAAAAATCAAATGATGGTTTTTAAAACAATAAAAGATATTAAAAAAGGTGAAGAATTATGTACTGACTACTATGATGGTGAAAAAACTGAAAGTTACCCTGAATTTACAGATTTTAATAAAAAAATTGGAAAGTTAGAGTTATAAAAATTACCATGAAAGACGTAAAAATTAATGAAACCTGGAAGAAAGTTTTAAAATCAGAGTTTCAAAAACCTTATTGGGAAGAATTGACAAAGTTTGTTCGAAAACAATATTTATCAGGCAAAGTATATCCCCCAGCGAAAAATGTTTTCCGGGCGTTTGATCTATGTCCTCTCAATAAAGTCAAAGTAGTTATCGTCGGACAAGATCCCTATCATGGGGAAAAACAAGCCAACGGTCTATCTTTTGCCGTTAATGACGGAATAACACTTCCCCCATCACTGAAAAATATTTATAAAGAAATTCAGAGCGATTTAAACATTACTCCCTTGTCATCAGGCGATCTTTCCCGCTGGGCCTCCCAGGGAGTCCTAATGTTAAATAGCGTTCTTACAGTTGCTGCAAATAACCCTGCATCTCACAAGACCAAAGGTTGGGAGAAATTTACTGATGCAGTAATTAAAACTTTAAATGAAAATCGTGAAAATATTGTTTATTTATTATGGGGAAAATATGCCCAAACAAAAGGCGAAGTCGTAAATCGGGAAAAAAACTTAGTCCTAATGTCCGGTCATCCATCGCCATACTCCGCCCATTTATTTTTTGGCAATAATCATTTTAGTCAGTGTAATAAATATCTGAAAAGAAATGGAATAAAAGAGATTGACTGGAGATGAAATGATATAATCTCTCCATGAATATCAAAGATCTAACTCATGAAGTCGAAGAGGTCTCCAAAATCTATTCAAAAAGATTTGACATTGATAGGGACGGCAATTGGTTTGTCCTTAAGCTTCAGGAAGAAATGGGAGAGCTTATCCAATCGTATTTGATGATGATTAAACAGGGACGTCATAAAGGAAAGACTGCAGAGGAAATAAAAGATAATTTTCATAAAGAAGTCGCCGATGTTTTTAGCCACGTATTATTGCTGGCAAAATTTTATAAGATTGACTTAGAAAAAGAAGTTGAAGAAAAATGGCTGAAATGGAAAAAATAGTTTGATACAATAACTGAGTTATGTTTAAAAAGATTAATTTACAAATAAATAGACTTGATCTAATAATTGCCGTCTACATAGCTTGTGTTGCTATTGCCGAGCTAATGGGAGGAAAGACCTTCCCCTTGTTTCATATTGGTAAATTCACATGGAATGCCAGCGTGGCGATATTTGTTATTCCTATTATTTTTTCAATTAACGATGCCATCGTTGAAGTCTTTGGTGTAGCCAGAGCAAAAAGCGTCTATCGATCAAGCTTAATCACAATTGTTATATTTATGCTGTTTTCTTTATTGGCGATCAATCTTCCCCCGTCTGCCCGCTTTAAAGATAGTGAAGCCGCCTATGATCTGATCTTTGGTCAGTCGGCCAGAATTGCTTTTGCCAGTTTAACTGCTTTTGCTATCGCTGATTTTCTTGATATTATTATCTTTCAAAAAATAAAAGAAAAAATCGGGAAAAAAGCTTTGTGGTTTAGAAGTAATTTTTCCAATATCATTTCTCAGTTTATCGATACCGTTATATTTATGTTTTTAGCTTTTTATGCTTTTAATAAAGGATTTGGTGATAACTTCTCATTTCTATTTAGCTTGATTATCCCCTACTGGCTGCTTAAATGCTTTATGTCAATAATCGAAACCCCATTTGTTTATTTGGCGGTCAAATGGTTAAAGGGAGAAGCAAAAAAATGAAAATCATCATGGTGATGTTAGCAACAGCCGATGGAAAAATTACTAGGGGAAATAATCCAAATATCCATACCTGGTCCTCTAAAGAAGATCAAAAATACTTTTTTTCCTTAATCAAAAAAAATAATTTAATCGTTATGGGTCGGGCTAGTTATGATGCATCGAAGCCGGTAATAAAAATTGAAAAAAGCAAATTAAGAATCGTCTTAACACATAGTCCGAAAAAACATTTAAATCAAACAATCAAAGGTCAGCTGGAATTTACTGATGAAAGTCCTGAAAAATTGGTCAAACGACTATCATTATTAGGGTACAAAAAAATGTTGTTAGTTGGAGGAGGAACTATTAACGGTTTATTTTTAATACAAAACTTGGTTGATGAATTGTATTTGACTGTTGAACCGAAGATTTTTGGAAGTGGGAAAAATATGGTTGAAGGACAGTTATTAAATACACCGTTGCATTTAATCAGTATTAAGAAGTTAAATAAAATTGGAACACTGCTTTTAAAATATAAAGTCAACAAATAAATTATTTTTCCTCGGAGATGAGTTTTATTTGGCAGAGTTCTTGGAAACCAATTTCTCCATGTTCTCGTCCTATACCAGATTCTTTATAACCACCGAAGGGATTACACGGCAACCAGTGATTTGCGCCATTTATTTCCACATTGCCTGCCTCAATTCTTGAAGCAATTCTCTGGGCTCGATCTTTGTCTTTAGTAAAAATGATTGAACCAAGCCCGTATCTCGTCTCATTTGCAAGAGATATTGCTTCCTCTTCGTTTCTAAAAGGAACGGCAATAAGTGCGGGTCCGAATACTTCCTCTTTCCATACCCGCATGTTTTTTTTGATATTTGTCAAAAGGGTCGGTAAAAAATAAGCGCCTTTGAGTTTTTCTGGTCGTTTACCGCCAAAAATAACGTTAGCCCCTTTGACTATTGCGTCATTTATCTGCGTTTCAAGAAGGTCAGCTTGCCGTTTAGCAACCAGGCTGGCAATATCCGTTTTCTCGTCCAATGGATTACCTACGATAATTTTTTCAAATCTTATTTTTAATTTTTCAACCACTTGGTCAAAAATTGATTCCTGAATTAGCAATCTTTTAAGAGCATCACACGCTTGTCCACAGGTACTAAAACGTTTGATATATATTTTTTCAATGAAGTCGTCAATATTAACGTCGTCAAACATGATGGCGGGGTTTGAGCCTCCCAATTCCATGACCGTACCGATGAATTTTTTTGCCGCCCTCTGATAAACGATTTTTCCAACGGCCGAACTGCCAGTAAACCAAATAAAATCGATCGGCTGATCAATGAGCTTTACCCCGACTTCGCCAGTTCCGTATATTTCCGTAAAGACTCCATCAGGTAAGTTTTTTTCAGCCATAATTTTAGCAATGAATTTTCCTGCTAAAGGACACTCTTCTGACGCTTTGTATACAACAGTATTTCCGGCAATAAGATTGGGGATTACTCCCCAGACAAACATGCCGTAAGGGTGATTCCATGGAGTTATTACCGCCGTTACTCCTCGTGGTTCATAAATAATACGATGAATAGTCTTTGCGTCTTCAAAGGTGACTTTCTCATTTAAAGATTTTTCCGCATTATCCAAAAACCAGGCAAAATCAACTGAATGGCGATCAAATTCACTTTTTGCAAAACGGATTGTTTTTCCTGTTTCCGCGATAATAATTTTTATTAGTTCTTCCTTTTTTGCAAAGAAACCATTAAAAATATTTCGCAAAATTGTTATTCGTTTTTTAATTCCCATTTCTTTCCAAATTCTTTGAGCTTTTTGTGACTTTATTACTGCTTGAACAATTTCTTTATTAGTAGAGATTTTTACTTTTCCCAGGACAGAATAATTATTAGCAGGATTTACACAAATAAGATAGTTTGAATTAACTGACTTTAACATACAGATCATTATACAGATTTTAAATTACGATTTAATAATGACACCAGTTTTTTTTAGGCGTTCGATAATTCTTTTATTTCTTGCTTTTTGTTTTTCAATCATTTTTCTAGTGGAAAAAAATAATCCAGGGATGGTTTGCTGATTTTCAAAAACGACTCTTGCAATGTGGGGAATAACTCTTTTAGCGAAAAGCTCAAGCATTTCATCAGTCATGCTATCAATTGGAAGCGAGTCGCCTAAGCGGCTGCCGATTGGAAAATGAATACCGGTAAAAAGTTGTTTTCCTTGTTTATCTTTAAGTAAGATATATAATTTTAGTTCTTCAACAATACTTGGCCAGTCTTTTTTAAAAGTTTCAATAGAATGGGCTACATAATGGAAAATGTCTAACATTCCGCAGGTATTGATTCCGCTTTCTCGATAAATAATTATTTGTTTAATCGCCTCCTCTACCCCTTTTTTTCCATATAGATGATTTTCAATCCAGATTTTTTTTGGTTGATATTTAAAAATTATTTGTTTGATTGGGTTTTTTTCAAAATATGGGGCATGAGATAAGAATTCAATTCCAGGAAAATTTATTAAAATATTTTTTGTGTTAACTATGCAGAAGTTGACTAATGTCATAATAATCCTTCCAGAAAAATTAAGCAGATTTTCACCGCCGGTTTTTCCATGAAAAGATAAAACGAGAATATTATTTTTTTCCAGTGTCGATACTAATTGACTTAACCGGCTTAGTGGTTTGAAAGCAATTATTTCTACCCCATCAAGAGTTTTATCGTCAAAATATTCTTTCCATAATCTAACAAACTGTTCCGGTCTTCCTAAAAATCCGATTGAATCGCTAGAAACCAGATATTGCGGTTTAGGTTTTGACATAAGAAAAGATTTAAATTATACTATTTATTCTTATGAATAATAAACTACTGTTATCAGTTATTCTTGGGGTTATAATAATAGGAGCGATTGGATTATTTTCTATAAATATGAAAAAAACTACCAAGACGGCGATTCTTCAAACAGAAAAAGGTAACATAACGATTTCTTTAAATACAGATCAGACACCAAAGACAGTCAACAACTTCGTTACC
>CABIKN020000021.1 GCA_902200405.1 Candidatus Roizmanbacteria bacterium
TTCAGATGAATTACAAAGAAGTAGAAGAATCAATTATTTAGGAGCGTGTCTATTAAACTCTTGTATAGGTCTCGTCTTTATAACGTCCGGTATCGGAGTCCCATTTGCCATATATCTAATCTTATCAAAAAAATACTTTTATCAAGTAGTTTTTCCAGTGAGATTTTTGTAGTTTTCAGAGACTGTGGCAAATCCATTTGGTACTAAATTTTCGGCTGCCAAGATTGTTTGAACCTGATTCATCGATTCTTTTTTTACACCTTTCCCAAAAGCTAAAAGAAAGTTCATTCTCCGCCCCCCCCGCATCATCTTTTTTCCAATATTGACGAACTTTTTTGCATCTTAGATTGTTGGAAAGAGAGTTATTTCGGTAGTAATGAAATAGCCAGGGTACCTGCGCCAATTACTCCCAAAGCAATCAATAGCCATTTAATGATCTCTCCCCATTTAGCATTCTTAAAAAATTCTTTAAATCCACCTCTAGTTGCTTTCATCCCTAATGATTTTTCTACTTCTGACTTTAATGATGAATCTTTCATAGCTGTTTCAAGTAATGCTGGTAAAATATCTCCTTTGAGGGAAGCCATAGCTCTTTCATCTTTTGAAAATTTATTTTCTAACGCTTTTGGATCTTTATAAGCTACCATCTTTAGCATATCTCCAATTATTTCTGATCCATATGCTGTTACTTTTTCTTGATTAATAATCAGAGGTGGATTTTGACTAAAATCAACCATTTCTTTAATAACGGGTAAGAATTTTTTCAATTCAGGTGGAGCATTTGCCTGATTACATCTCATAAATAATACTTGCAGATTATTTAGGCCATATTTGTCGACTCCATTAGTTATTAGAGAGTCCAATTGAGCGTTTAATCTATCTTTTCTAAATCTTTTCTTCCCATCATCCCATACATCTTCTCTTAAAAACTCTTTTGCTTTATTGGTCATTTTAACTCCAATTTCTTGCATCACTTCTGGCATTATTTTTCCAGCCGTTTCCATACCCAACGCCCAAATATCCAAGCTTTCCTGGACTATCATTCTTTCTAGACTTTCTATTATCTCTCGTTCTTTATTGGCAATAGAGTCTTTTTCATTGACATCACGGGTTTTATCTATTTTTTTAACAAGATCTGTTAAGGTTTTTTCGTTTTTGTCAAGTTCTGCCTTTTTTGTTTTCAATTTTTCTTCGAACTGTTTTAATTTTGCAGCTTCATCTTTTTCCTGTTGATCTATTTTTTCAATTAATTTTTGATCCCTAAGTTTATTGGTTTCTAAATCTTTTGCTGTATTATCCCACTCTGTCTTTTTATTAGCCCAATCGCCTCGATCTATTCTTAATTTAGGACCTGCGGGATTCTCAGGATCAGTTATGTCATATTCGTTAATAGCTGAATGTTTAGCAAAATAATTATCAACATCTTTAATGGTATTTTTGTATAAATTTATCGTCTTATCTTGATTCTTAAGTCTTATTTCTGCATCTACTTTCCATTGTGCTTCAACATCAGCTCCTGCCCCCATTTCAGGTTGGACAGTTTGCACACCATTAATGGTAACAATTTTAGTTTTATATCTTTTTACGGTGTTTTCTTGATCTTCAATATCTTTATGCAAACCATCTTTAGGTTGATTATTTGTTCCATCATTTCCAATTTCCGTTGTTAAAACTAAAACTGTTTTATCTAAATCTTTTTTATCATCGAGATTTTTAAGCAGGTCTGTATAATCTATGTTTGCCACTTCCAAAATATCCACCAACCCGTTTGCCATCTTTTCACCTATCTGCTGGTTTGATAATAAATTTTCCGCAGTATCGATACAATATTGTCTAAAAGCTTGTGAAGTAACGTCTATATTGGGAATTTTTATTTTTGCCACTTCTCTAATAGTTGGATGATCAAATAATGCTTCAACTAAAGTAGTTCGAAGAAGTTGTTGTTGCGGCCCATTCAAATGGCTAAAACCAACTTCCCTACATTTAACAATAGTTTTATTTAGTTTTTCTAATATTATCTGTCTATCTTGTTGATCCTGAGTTTTGGCTGGAACTCCTTGTTGATCTAAACTGTCTTTTTTTAATATCTGTTCTATCCTTTTTTTTCCTTTTTCTTCAGATATTGTTTTTGCAGGGTTCTTTACCGTTTCCGCTGCCTTAGCGGCATTACCTTCAGCTATGGCTTGATTGGCCGCAGTATATATCATTTCATGGAAAGTATTAGCTTGGGGAGCGTTTTGCTCAGCAACCCTTAGCCCGATCTCTGCGACTGATATATTTCCTGCGCCTGCCATAATTATTTTGTAGGAATATTTTTAATATATTTTGACAATCTTTCAATCATTTCCTCTTCCTTATTTTGATGCGATCCAAGCTTTTCCATAACCATTACATTTTTAAAAACTAACCAATATCCGTTCAAATTTTCCAAAAAATAAATTAAGTCATTTTGTGTCTTAATAAGTTGAAAATGATCTAAAATATAAGTAGCGGCTTTTTTCATTTCAAAATAACTAATTGATTTTGAACCATAAGCATCAATAAGAGCTCTCACTACATCATTAAGAATTTTACTTTTTTTCTTTTCATCAATAACCGCAGAATTCTGATCCATACTTATCAATATATCAATAAAGAAAACCTAAAATCAATAGCAATTGGAGTTGTTATTTTGACGGACGGAGTTTTTATACTTTTTTTAACTCTTCACTTGCCTTTTTCCCTTCAAATCCTGCTTTTGACGTAAGATTCAACCCCATTTTCAAGAAAAGATTTTATTTCTTGTTCGGAGTATGATTGATCCAAATATTCAACATGAACAACATCAATATCCTTAAAATATGTCAACTGGCCAAGAAATAATTTTTCATTAAATTCACCGCCGAATTTTTTATCTGCCAATCCAACTATTTTTTTAAGCGAATATATTTTAGATTTCATAAAAATAAAAATATCCACATAATCCCGCCAAGTGTTACGTCGACCTATTGTGTAGGCTTTGCTCGCAACCAGATCGTCTAAATGAAACAGACTGATCGTATCTGTTTTTATTACCGGCTGAAGTATCTTAAACGGGTGGGAAACAAAACTAACGTCAACACCTGTTTCTGTAGAAAAACTGATCATTTCAACAGTTTTTAATTTTACGATAATCTTTGACCCAAAAATCTTGCGTGCTTTCGTCATTATATTTAAAGGCAATTCCCATTGTTCGCAAAAACAATCAAAATCATATGACATCCGTCGTCCAATCTGAAGCATTATTGCCGTACCGCCAGCCAATACAAATTCTTTTGAAAAAGCTTTAAGCTGTTGAAAAACCTGTTGCCGTTCTTTGTCTAATCGGTCCGTGAATTGAGGTAACATAATCGTCCTCGTTAAGGTCAATGTTTTTTAAATTTAATATATAGTTTTTGACAAAATAAAACACGTTATTTGGATAGTTTTTGTAAGCTTTTAAAAAAACTTTTGTAACTTCTTTTTTGGAATAATGTCGAAATAACCACTTTAAATCGTCAAAGCTTCCGTATATAAGTATCTGATGAATAATATAGTAACGGTCCTTTGCTAAATCAAGGTTATCTGTGTTGGCTGACCACAAAACTCCTTGTAGTTTTTTCGGTATTTTCATAGTTAAATTATACCATTTTTCTCAATTCCTCACTCGCTCTTTTCGCTTCAATGGAATTTACCATTATTCCCGTTGATAGTTCAAACCCTGCCCGTTCCATAAAACGAGGAATAATTCGAAGATACCAGGGATCGTTTGGAGAAATATAAAAATTGTATCCAAACGGTTTTTTTGAATAATGAGAGTTTTTACTATGGATTTTTTTTAATTTTTTAATCATCAACTGTAAAATATTGGCTAAATTCTTGATTTCGGAGTCTTTTAGGTCTTCAAATTTACTTTGGCCTAGAGCCTTAATCCAAATTTCATAACTCCACTCAGAATATTCAGGACAGTAGGAGACAAAGTCATTATTCTGTTCAATTATATTGATAGCCGGTTGAACGGCTATAGTATTTGTAGGAATGTCGTTTGGCACAACTGAAATTTGTGAATGAGGGTGTACTAATGAAGCCCCACTGATCAAAGAATAGTTATGGAAAATAAAAACCTTGCCTTTTTCTTTAAAAAAGTTGAAGCGATTAATATAAGTTTTGATAATATTCTCAACTTGTTCGAGCGAAAAATTTTCAATATTTTTTTCATGGTCTGGCGAATGAACAACAACTTCATGAATATCTGTAATCGGAAATAAATTAGCAAAAACCCTAACTTGCCATCCCGGTTTGTTTGGCTCTCCTTCCCCTGCTCGATATGTTTCGGGCGGCGTATCTGATTCGTTGTCAGCACAAAATGGACAACGAAAAGATTTACCATCCATTCCAGTACGAGTAGTACGAGCGGGATTGCTGACCATCCAGTGTAAATTGCTTGAGTCTGAAATATAGTTTGACATAGATTAATTATAAATATAACAAAAATATATTATAATTTCTCTATGTTACTCATCGTCGGCCTCGGCAATCCCGGTTCTAAGTACCAAAACAATCGTCACAATGTTGGGTATTTATTTGTGGATTATATTTTGGAAAGTAAAAAGTCAAAAATTAAAAATCAAAATTTAAATTCAAAAGTCAAAATTATTAAAACCGATTGCTATATGAATGAATCTGGAAAATTTGTCAAAAAATTAACTAATCACTATTCACTAGTCACTAGTCACTTATTAATAATTCATGACGACTTAGACATTCCCCTTGGCAAATTCCACATCCAGTTTGGAGTCGGCCCGCTCCTTCACAACGGTTTAGAATCAATCGAACAACATCTAAAAACCAAAGATTTTTATCGCGTTAGAATTGGTGTTGATAATCGACTACCTGACAAACGAATAGCTGGGGAAACTTATGCCCTTCAAAACTTTTTATCTGATGAAAAAAAACTTTTGGAAACAGAGATTTTCCCTAAAATTTTTACTCAGATGAAATTAGACTTTAAAATGCTATAATGTTTGACAATAAATATGAAAGTTCTATATCTCTACATGTTTCCACTTTGGGGCAATGGATCGGGTAATTGGCTCCGCCGCTTAGTTTACAGTTTAAAAGAAAAATATCCCGATGACTATCAAGCGGCTATTGTAGCTCCTGATTCAAGATTTTTAAAACAGGCTAGGATTTTTAGACTTAAACCCCCGATTACGGGAGTTTTCGTCGGTAATCCGGAATTGCCGATTGCTAAAAAATATTCTAAATTTACTCCGGAAGAAATGATTTTAACATACAATTATTACCTTCTTCGAAGCGCCAAAGCAATTGAAAAATTTCGTCCCAATGTTATTCACTGCTTTCATACCGCCTTTCTTCCGCCGATCGCCAGACAGTTAGCTAACTTATATAAAATTCCTTATCTCATTACTACTCACGGCAGTGATCTGTACTATTTTAAGGAAGATAATCGTTGGAAAACTCAGGTCTATGACGCCTCGCGTCGGGCAAAATATATTACCGCCAACAGTAATTTCACCCGCCAGTGGTATCTAGATATGTTTGGTCATGATCTTTCAAAAAAAACAAAAACTATCCCTGCTGGAATTAGTAATAATATTGATTTTAATCGAGATGTTTCTTGGATTGACAAAAAATATAAATTTCAATTTGACAAAATGGTTCTCTTTACCGGGCGTCTCACCCATCACAAAGGCGTTGAATATCTCATCAAAGCCGCTCGACAAATAAAAGCCGAAGTCATCATTGCCGGCGATGGACCGGAAAGAAAATATCTGGAAAGTTTGATTTTAAAATATAAATTAACTAACGTCCACATGGTTGGCTACTTTTCTTCCAGGCTTGATACAATTAACGATTTTTATTTGCGAGCCGACGTTTACGTGGCGCCTTCAGTTTGGAACGAACCATTAGGTTTGGTTATTCTTGAAGCGATGGTCAATAAAACTCCCGTCGTCGTTTCCCGAAAAGGTGGCGTCACCACCTTAGTCAAAGATGGATATAACGGATTTTTGGTTCGACCTCGATCACCAAAGCTGATAGTTGAAAAAGTTAATCTTCTGCTTCAAGATGAAAAGTTGGCCGAAAGAATGGGAGAAAGAGCTTATAAAACCGTGACCGAAAAATTCAGCTGGGATAAAATCGCGACCAAATTTTACAATCTTTATGATAAATGCTTGCAAAAGCCTCCCCTAAACCACAAAAAATAATATAGAATAAAATTTATGAAGGTTCTCATCGTTTCTTTACTTAAAAGAAAAGTTACTCCGGAAATACCTGCGGCCCGCCCACGAATAATATATGAAATCGCTAGTGGCTTAGTAAAAAAAGGTCATCAGGTTAGTTTGTTGGGAACCGCTGACAGTAATATCCCCGGAGTTAATATAATTCCCGTCATTGAGAAAGGTTTTGTTGATATGCCCGCCTTTGAAAATCCTTTTTATGGCGAAACTGCCTACCTTGTTAAACTCGCCAAGAAAATCGAAGAAATAGGTAATCAATTTGATATTATCCATAATCACACTTATCCGGAATTTATTAATTTATTGGTGGCAAAAAATATTAAAACTCCCATAGTTTCCACTATACATGCTCAAGCTTTTCCGGAATACGATGAGGCTCTCAGTCTTTTTCCTGAATGCTACCATATCTCAATATCCGAAGCCCACAAAAAATTATTTAAAAAAGCAAAAATTTATAAGGTTGTCTATAACGGCGTTGACACTAATATTTATTCTTATCAGGAAAAAAAGGAAGACTATTTGCTATGGCTCGGAAGACTTTCAAAAGCAAAAAATCCGGACGGATCTTTTATGGATCCAAAAGGAATCGAATGGGCAATTCAACTGGCAGAAGAAACCGATTCTAAATTGATGATGTCAGGAAATATTGAAGACATGAAATTTTATGATCAAGACGTTAAGCCACATCTTAGTGATAAGATAAAATGGGTTGGATCGTTGTCTTCCGAACTGGTTTTAACAAAACCTGAAGTCGCCAAACTTATGCAAAAGGCCAAAGTATTTTTAATGACAATCAACTGGTATGAGCCGTTTGGCTTGGTCATGGCCGAGGCAATGAGTTGTGGTACACCGGTGATTGGATTTGACCGAGGAGCCGTCAAAGAATTAATTGTTGAAGGAAGAACCGGATTTGTTGTCCGGCCGGAAAAAGGAATTGAAGGACTTAAGGAAGCTTTAAGTAAGATCGATCAAATCAAACCGCAAGACTGCCGAAACCACATCGTCAATAATTTTAGCACTGAAAAAATGGTTGATAATTACGAAAAAACTTATTTAGATATTTTGAGGGTCAGACCCTCGAAGAGGGTCTGACCCTATATAAAAACCATATGAAGAAGATAGCCCTATTACATTATGCCTATCCCCCCAATATCGGAGGCGTTGAAATTTTGATCAGAGAACATGCTAAAATTCTTTCAGAAATGGGTTATCAAGTCAGCGTTATTACCGGCGACGGCGAAGAAAAGAACCCAAAAATAAATTTTGTCAAAATACCGGAAATCCAGTCAATTCTAAAATTCAATCCTGTTCTTTATGAAAAAATTATTGAAAAAGGCATTATTGATGACAATTTTTATTCTTTAGCTAAAACGATTCAAGACAAATTGGAAAGTCACCTAGATCAACAGGATGTCATTATCGTTCATAACATGTTTACCCTGGTTCACAATTTGCCGTTCGTATATTTTTTAAAAAACTACCTCAAAAAAAATCCTAATAAAAAACTTATCGTTTGGTCTCACGATCAAACGTATATTGATGGAGAAAATATTCTAAAAGAAAAGCCAGGTGTCAATCTAAATAAAGAAGAAAGAGATTTATTATTAAAACCAATCAATAATGCGATTTACGTCATAATTTCCAATACTTTTAAAGATCTATTGGTAAAAGTTATGGACCTTTCAAAAAATCAAACAGTTGTTATTCCCGATGGCATAAATTTACAAAAATTCTTAGAAATTGACGATAGTATTTGGAAAGTCGTGCAAGAAAAGCAATTATTATCCAGTTATCCATTAGTTTTATCACCCGTGAATATTATCTTTCGCAAAAACCTGGAGTATTGCTTAGATACTATATTTTTTTTGAAAAAATATTTTCCAAATATTAAATATATTATTAGCGGACAAGTTTCTAACCATCGAAAAAATCAAGGTTATTATGAAAAATTGTTAGCTCAAATTAATGAACTAGATTTAAAAAATAACGTCGTTTTTCTAAAAGATTCATTTGAACGATCTTTGGAAAACTCCGAGATTCACGATCTTTATGATTTGTCTGATCTTGTGCTCTTTTTTTCTAACGGTGAAAATTTCGGCCTACCACTACTTGAAGCTGCTCTAACAAGTACTCCTGCTTTCGTATCTGACTTAAAGGTTTTTAAAGAAATAGGCGGAAATAATTTATTCAACATTGAGGTTAACAAACAAACAGCCGAACAAACTGCCCTGTTTGTAAAAAACTTCTTGGAAACTGACAAGGTGATTCAATTGAAGAAAACGGTTCGGCAAAAATATAATTTAGAAACGATTATCAAAAATCAACTTATCCCGCTTTTATGAAAATAATATTTGTCGTTCATGGTCTCGGCGAGTATGCCCAAGCTCAGGCTGTTGCTGACTTACTTCAAAGAAAAAAAGAAAATATATTCTTCTTAAGTAAAGACAAGTTAATTAAAGATATTGTTTTTAATGATAACTTCAGTATTATTGATGAAAAAGACAACATAAATAATATTTTGGGTAAAATAGAAGCCGATGCTCTTTTTCTCTGCAACTCGCATACAAATATTCCCTATGACTTGGTTCGTCCGAGAAAAATAAAAAAAATATTTTCACTAGATTCCAACTGGTTATTTAATAATAAAAAATACGATTCAGAAAATTTTCATAAGTTTTATACCTATCCATGGATTGACACAATATATGCTCTATTTCCGAAACCTATTTTTGAAGCTAATCTTAAAGAAAATGGTGGATATTATGAAGTTGAAAAATATTTTAAAAATAGAATCTATTGTCCTGGATTTGTACCAAGTGGCAATAGTCTAAATTCTTCCGAAAAATTAATTTTACGAAAAAAACATAAGATAAATAACGGTAAAAAAATCATTTCCTTATATTTTGGAGATAGAGCTTTCCATTCGGAAAAATATAATAAAATGGTTGCCGAAACTATGCGAACAATAAGCTTTATATTGAATGATCTTAAAAATATGAACAAAATTGATTTTGAAATAAAAAAACTTGATGAAGACGTCCCTGATAAACGAAAAAGTTCGGTTCATTTTGATGAAGAATTATCTATCACTGATCTTATGATTATGCACTATGGATATGGAACCCTTGCTCGAGTCTTTCATAAAAAAATTCCTGTTATCTGTTTTTTACCACCCGTTGAAAATGATATCCATTCTAATTATTTTGAATTGAGCCCCTTAATTAAAAAAAGCGCTATTAATCATTTCTTTTTTGATAAATATGAAAAAACGGAACTGAAAGATACAATTGTAAACTTACTGTTAAATGAATCTGCTATTAAAGATATCCGCCGTCACCAAGAAGATATTTTTGAGTCCGGAGAAGAAAACGTAGTTAGACATTTTTATCAACAGTTTAAATAAACTGCTATACTCTCCATATGAAAGTTTTATTCGCCGTTTGGGAATTGGTACCTTTCTTTCAAGTTGGAGGACTGGGTGACGTTGCGAAATCCCTTCCTAAAAAATTGCACGAGCAAGGAGTCGACGTCAAGGTGATTTTACCTTTTTATAAAGCCTTAAAACTACATAAGCAACAAAAAAAAGAAGTCAAAAAATTTAACATTATTTATGATGGGGAAAAACAAAAAGTAGTCATTTATCAAATTAGTTTTCTTGATGAAAAAATACCTGTTTATATAATAAAAAATGAAAAATGGCTCGACGTTCCCACGAGAGATACTTTCGCTTTTTATAATCTCTGTGTTTACGAAATCTTAAAACATAATCACCTCGACTGGGTTCCCGATGTTGTCCATTGTCAGGATCATCACACCGGATTGATCCCACTTCTAATCAAACACAATAATTTAAAATTCAAGACATTGCTGACGATTCATAATCTAAACCATCAAGGAAAATCATCACTTGACGTTATTAAACGAATGGGGATGGATCACAGTAAATGTCGAGTCATTCAATGGGAGACAAAGAAAAAGCAGATCAATTTTTTACTTGAAGGGATTATTCACGCTGATCTAGTTAATGCCGTATCCCCCTCCTACGCCAAAGAGATCTTTACTGAAGAATATGGCTGTGGACTAGACGAAATTATTAGAAATGAGGGTCAAAAAATTTCTGGAATTTTAAATGGGATTGATTACGATTCCCGAGATCCAGTTCATGATAAAAACATTAATTTTAATTATGGAATTGACTCAGCTATTAAAGGAAAACACCTCAATAAAAAATTTCTCCAGGAAAAACTTGGGTTTACCGTATCAGACAAAATTCCATTGATCGGATTTATAGGACGGTTTGAATCAAAACAAAAGGGTTTGGATATTATGCATAAAATTATCAGACGCGTCAACTTACAAAAGTTTCAGTTTGTAATTTTAGGACAAGGTGAGGTTGAATGGGAGGATCAATTTTTGTGGCTGGCCAGTTTTTACAAAAAAAACGTTGCTTACATCTCGGTTTTTGACAGAAGAATTGCTTCGCAAATCTATGCCGGGGCGGATTTTTTGCTCGTCCCTTCAAAGTTTGAGCCTTGCGGACTAATTCAGATGATTGCGATGAGATATGGGACTCTGCCGATTGCAAGAGCTACCGGTGGACTTAAAGACTCTATCATTGACGGAGTAGATGGATTTTTATTTAAAAAATATTCTTCTTTTGATCTAGAGACAAAGATGAAACACGCGGTCGAAATATGGAAAAATGATAGAAAAAAAATTAATGAAATGATTTTAAATGCGATGAAAAAAGATTTTACTTGGGACAAAAGTGCCAAAGAATATATTAAACTATACAATAAACTATGCAGTCCGTCCGAAATATCTTAAAAGGTTCAATCTCTTTTTGACATTAGAAAGTCAATAAACTATACTTTTCCCATATGAAGCCTAAATTAGTTGCCTTAACAAAATTTGCGAAGATAAAATCAATGCCTTATCTTTCAGAAACGTCCGTTATTATGGACAAAAATAAAACTCCGTTAGGTTTTGTCTTTGGACGGGACGCTTTCATAACAATGCTTGAGCATATTGATGATGAATTTGATAATAGAATTACTGATCAAAAAAAATATTTTGATAATCCGGCCGGTAAACTAATTGATGCAATAGAAGAGAGACTACCTCTTAACATCGATTTTGTTAACAAACTAAAATTAACAATTTCATCGACTAATAAATCAGACTACATATCTATTGATGAAATCGTGAAAAATATCCATGTATGAAATTGTTTTTACACCGCAATCACAAAAAGAATTAATTCTGTTAACACAAATCGAACAGAAAAGAATCTTAAAAAAACTTAATTTTTTTTCTTCAACAGAATCTCCTCTTTATTTTTCAAAGCCTTTGGTTAATTTTCCGCCCTCAACTCATAGATTCCGCGTCGGAAATTATCGAATTGCTTTCCACTTATTAAAAACCGTTATTTATATTGATAAGATTGGTCATCGTAAACAAATTTACAAATAGTCTATGCAATCCGTCAGAGACATCCTAAAAAAATTCAATCCTCTCGAAGATAAATATGTTTCACGAGAGTTCCAAACATTCGGGATTCATTTGGCTAATAAACTTGGCGACGAAAGACGAAAGGGTTTATACATGAAGCTTGCTAAAACTCTCCCCCGCGCTATTCTTGAAGAAGCTTTAAGATTTGTTGTTGACGCAAACGCCCGAAATAAGGCTGCTCTTTTCATGTGGAAGCTGAAGGAATTAAAAGCGTTTGACAAATAAAAAACTTTCCTTCATACTGAAAAATATCAGCGGAAATCTGTTAATAATCCGCGAAAATCGATTTCATGAAAATAACCGTTTACTCAATTAAAGACTGCGCGTTTTCCAAACAGGAGAAAGAATATTTAAATACTAATAAACTTGTCTTTGAAGAAAAGGATTTGGAAACTAATAAAGATTTTTTGACGGAAATGCTGGCCATTTCCAATAACTTTGCCGGCACTCCAGTCACCCGAGTCGAAAAAGACGACGGAACAATTTCTGTGTTAAAAGGATTTACCAAAGAAGAATTTGATACTACATTCGGATTTGTGGTTGCGCCAACAACGCCAGGGTCGGAAAACCCGACCCCTACAACCGTTCCGCCTCCAATCAACGACACACCAATCGTAACTCCTCCTGTTACCGAATCTCCCTCCACTGTAACAATTCTTCCGCCAGCTCCCGTTCCCATAGATCTTCCGCCTGTTGAAACACCAGTGACAGTTGTTCTTGACCCTTTGAAATCGGTTATGGAAGATCTTCAAACGAAATCCGAACCGGCACCAACTATGCCGCCAGCAGAACAACCAACAACTCCTACTCCATCTATTCCCGACTTCCCTGCTGATACAAAAGCGACTACTTAAAAACTGCTACTTAATCACCTTACGAGGGATTAAATTACAACATTAAAGTTTTTTTAACTTTGTGAGAGCTTTCTCATAAGAAACGCACCATAAATAGAGCCATGATGATAGTCTTTTTGCC
This sequence comes from Candidatus Roizmanbacteria bacterium, assembly GCA_902200405.1. Lineage (GTDB taxonomy): Bacteria > Patescibacteriota > Microgenomatia > UBA1406 > GWC2-37-13 > GWC2-37-13. The sequence continues at coordinate 12,747 of CABIKN020000021.1, forward strand.
CTCAATTCTAAATCTAAAGTTAAATTAAGTTTTTTTAAATACTTTATTTGTTCTTTAAAAGCCAATAGTTCTTCGTTAAAGCGAAATTTTGGAGAAATAATATATAAAATGGCCCACAAAAAAATCCCTTTTCTTTTCTGCCTTTCAAGGTGAACTTTTTCATGTAAAAGAACTGCTATTGATTCTGGTTTTGGAGTCCGAGAAATAAGATCCTTATAAATATGCTCCGGCAAGAAAATAAAAGGGTAGACGCACTGAGCCGTTTTAGTAGATATTATTTTCGGCAAGAATTTCCACAAACCAGTTTTGGCTTTTACGTTTGTTGTTAGCTTCATTTAATTTTCTATATCCACCTCGGAATTTTTTTTAAGTACTCTTTGTAATTCTTTATTTATAAAGAAATCCTTATCTCTCCTTTTGTATACTGACGCAAAAGCATTGATATTAGAGTCTGATATGGTAGATTATTTTCGGCTGCCTTGGCTTTGAGTTTCTGGATATCACGCTCCGGCAGGCGGATATTGATATTTTTGGTCTTTTGAAGAGTGTTTTTGGCCGCTTCCCGAGCTCTTTTTATTTCTTCATCCAAATTGTCTACTGATTTATATTTTCCGTCATCGTAGTCCTTCAAAATTTGTTTTTCTTCCTCATCAAGTTTATAGTTTTTCATAATAAATTATTAATTTATAAATTTTTAATATATTTTTTTGTTGCTTTTCTGCTTGGTATTATAGTTTTCAAAAATACTTTATTATCGTCTTTCACAAACGGAACCAGATAACAATAGTTATTAATATTGATAATATAAATATGTTGATTGGGATATTTTTTGCTTGGATTTTTCTCTACTTTTATTAAGTTATCCGATGTAATCGCCTCAACTGCCTGTTCAAATCCAATTTCACGCTCTCTTTTTAATTTACTATTTTTGATCTCATTCCAATCAAAATATTCCACGCTACTATTTTATGACAAATGATATGGAATGTCAATATCTTTAGAATAACCAAAAAATTATATCCACCTCGGAATTTTTTTCAGATATTCTTCGTAACTTTTTCCAAATCTCTTTTTCAAAATCGGCTCTTCATAATAGATGATATAAAGATTTATCTTAACTATTGTCAGAAAAAAATATATTAATAACAAAAATTGCCCGAAAAACAAAAACTCTCCCAGAAAAATAATGAAATAACCAAGATAGATTGGATTTCTTGTATATTTATAAAGACCGCCGACTACCAATTTCTTAGGAGGTTCAACTGGCACCGGCGTCCCTTTACCAAATATTAAAAACA
>CABIKN020000022.1 GCA_902200405.1 Candidatus Roizmanbacteria bacterium
AACTCGTCTCATTTTTAATTTCCGATAAAAATACTTATATTAACGGTCAAAGTTTAGTTATAGACGGCGGTTTTACCTGCAGATAATATGGATAAGTTAATTATTAGATCGAGGATCCGTGATTTTTCGGTTGAATTTGTTGACGGTTTTTCCTTTGTTGATGAACTTCTAGATATTAAAAACTACATTGTCATCGTCGGACAAACTACTTATAAACACTACAAAAATATAATTTTTAGTCATTTTCCTAAAGATCGTCTTATCATTATTAAGTTAAATGAACAAAGAAAAACTCTTAATACAGTAATGAAAATATATAAAAAACTTCTTGGCCTAAGTGCCAAAAAAAACCTCACTATGATTTCTTTTGGAGGAGGAATCAATCAGGACGTTACCGGTTTTGTTGCCTCAACTCTTTATCGAGGTATCAATTGGGTATATGTACCAACGACTCTGCTAGCAATGGCTGATAGCGCCATTGGATTAAAAACTTCACTAAATCATGAGTCTTACAAAAATGTTTTGGGAACTTTTTATCCTCCATCAAAGATTTTTATTTGCGCTGATTTTTTGAAAACTTTAAAAAAAATTGATTATATGAGTGGAGTAGGCGAAATTATAAAGTTCATGTTAATGAGAAAAGATCCTATAAAAAACCTTGATGGCACAATAAAAAAAATTGAAAAACTTAAGCTAAACAACGATAAAAAATTTGTCATTAATATTATTAAGGAAAGTATTGAAATTAAAAAATCATATATGGAGGGCGACGAATTTGATCTGGGAAGACGCAATCTTTTGAATTATGGTCACGAACTCGGACACGCTTTGGAGGCAACCTCAAACTTCAAAGTGCCTCATGGCATTGGCGTAATCATTGGCATAATTTTTGCCAATCTTGTTTCGGTCCAGCGAGGATGGATTGATGAAAAAATAAATGAAAAGATTAATAAATTTTTACTTCTTCCGAATATCAAAACTGTAAAACTTAAAAGTGAATATTTTGATTTTAAAGCTTTACTTGAAAAAATAAAGAAAGATAAAAAAAGAATTTCAGATAAACTTCCACTTGTATTACCAAGAAGCGACTTTGAACTTATAAAGATAACCGACTTAGATTTCAATGAATTCAAAAAAACATTACAAAAACTTATTCAGGTTATCAAATAATGTCTTCCTATTGACATATTAAATATAATATGTAAAAATGTTGTCCAATGAATAGTCTCGAAAATAAAATGGTTGAACTTCTTTTAGACATGAAAAAAAATTATAGTGTCATTGATTTAAAAGCAGAATTTGAAGCCGAAGGTTCCCGCATCAATGAACTGATGAGATTAAAAGAAATTGCCAGCAATGCTGGTTTGTCCATTGCTATGAAAATTGGTGGAGGCGAAGCCATCACTGATATTTTTGAAGCTCAAAAGTTAGGAATTAGTGCCATCGTTGCGCCAATGATTGAAAGCTCTTACGCATTAAAAAAATATCTAATAGCTCTTGAAAAGTACGTACCAGAAGACACAAGAAAAAATATTAAATTTGTAGCCATGATCGAAACTATCCAAGGTTATAGGAATGTTGATGAAATATTGGCGGAAGATAAAAATAAATTTTTGAATTTAATTAGTGTTGGCAGAGTAGATTTGTCTGGTTCTTTAGGTTTACAAAGAAACGAAATCAACAATGAAAAGGTTTATCAAATTGTGGAAGAAGTATTTACAAAAGCAAAAAAAAGAGGATTGGAAACCGTCATGGGCGGAGGAATTGCCAAAGAGGCAATTCCTTTTATCAAAAAGCTTGTCACAAAAAAACTTTTAGATCGATATGAAACTAGAAAAATAATTTTTCAAACTGACCCTCAATCTTCGGCAACCAAAATGGAAGAGGGGATAATCAAGGCAAATTTATTTGAGCTTTTTTGGCTACAAAATAAAAAGAAATATTACACAAATATTGCAATGGAAGAAGACAGTAGAATGGAAATGTTAATGTCCCGCATTTATAAAATAGATTAATAATGGCTTTTAATAAGAAAACCCTCTCAATCGTTGTCCCGACTTTCAATGAAGAAGATAATATTGAATACGCTTACAAGGAAATAATAAAAGCCCTGGAAAAAATTCCCAAATATGATTACGAAATTATTTTTGTTGATAATTACAGCACTGATAAATCTAGAAAAATTATAAAAACAATTACAAAAAAAGATAAAAAAGTTACCGCAATATTTTTGTCAAGAAACTTTACTTCCGAATATTCATCACATGCGGCAATGAAGCAAGCAATCGGAGATATTTTAACGATTGTAGACTGCGATCTTCAGGATCATCCAGAAATTATTCCCAAATTTATTAAGAAGTGGGAAGAGGGTTTTCCGGTCGTCATCGGCGTGAGAAATGTCATCAACGACACTTTTGTAATGAAATATGTAAGAAAACTTTTTTACGTTATTTTCAAGAAAATGGCCAATATTGAAATGCCTTTAAATGCAGGCACATTCTGTTTACTTGATAGAAAAGTTCTTGACGTAATAATTAGTTTGCCTGAAAAAAATCGCTTTTTTCGAGGTCTTAGATCATGGGCTGGCTTTAAAACTGCGTATGTAGAGTATGAAAGAAGAATTAGAAAATATGGATCAACTAAAAATACTCTTTTTGACTATATTCGTGATGCTCAAAGGGGATTGCTTGGTTTTTCATTTATCCCGTTGGATCTTATGTCCACCTTTGGTTTTTTACTCACTTTTTTCTCTTTTGTTTTAGCAATAGGTTACCTATTTTGGGTGATATTTTTTGGTAATCCAATAAATGCCTCTATTCCAATTATGCTTTCAATATTTGTCTTTGGCGGAATTCAGATGCTTGGAATCAGCATTGTTGGCAAATATATACAAATTGTCTTTGAAGAAGTTAAAGGTAGACCGTCATATGTGATAGAGGAGATATTAAATGATCACAAAAAAAATAAAAAAAATTAACTTAAGCAGTTTTTTTATACCACCCAAATATTTTCTCCGCCGTTGATTTAATATTTTCCTTAGGTCTCCAGCCAAGGGTTTTTTTTATCTTTGAATAATCAAGCGACTGGTAAGGGATTTCGTTTTTGGCGATGTCCAAAATTTTAAAATTAATTTTCTTGTTTAAAACTTTTTCAACCGATTTTATCACTTCCAAAACCGTTAGTGTCTCGTCTGACCCGAAATTAAAAGCTTCACCTTTGACCTTACTAATATTTTTTGCCAACAACAAATAACCGTTGACAACATCCTTGACGTATAAATAGTCTCTAACATATTTCCCGTTGCTCCTGATTCTTAATTCTGAATTCTGAATTATAGATTTCATTATTCCCGGAATAATTCTGGAAAAATTTAAATCGCCCTCGCCATAAATATTTCCAAACCTAGTAACTACGACCGGGATTTTATAAGTTTTGTAATAAGTGGTGCTAAGCAAATCGGTGACGGATTTTGAAGTATCGTAAGGATGATCGCCAGATAGGGGAGAGGACTCCGAGTATTTTGCTACTTTTAATTTTCCATAGGCCTTGTCAGATGAGGCAACAGCAACTCCTTTTATTTGTGGATTAAGTCGAACAGCTTCCAAAACATTTATTGTACTCAAAATATTATTCTCTAGAGTATATTTTGGATTTTTGTAACCCTCTTCAACCAATGCCTGGGCGGCCAGATGAAAGATAAATTCAATTTTATATTTTTTGATTAAGGCCAATAATTTTTTGTAATCGCAGATATCAAGGTTAATTACCTTAGATTTTTTTTGAAGATTTTCTGTAAATAAATAAGAATGTTTATCTAGATTAATATCGACTACGACCACGTTAGCTTTTAGTTTAACCAATTCCTCAACTAAATGACCTCCGACGAAGCCGGCTCCGCCGGTAACTAAAATATTTTTATTTTTTATTTCCATATTTTCCATGGCGCTTTACCCGTTTTCCAAATCTTATTTAAATCTTCATATTCCTTATTAGTATCCACCGCATACCAAAACCCTTCATGTTTATATAAGGACAGTTGGTTGATATTGGATAATCTTTTTAGAGCTGCATGCTCTAATTCCTCGGGTTTTTGATATTCAAAATATCTTTTATCAAAAATCATATATCCGCCATTAACCCAATCGTTAAGAATTGGTTTTTCCGAAAATTCCGTCACTTTGCTATCTTTATTTATTTTGACTGCTCCAAATTTAAATTTTGGGTGAATCCCAGTTAAAGTACCGATGGTTTTTTGTTTTTTGTGGAACTTAACCAAAGCGTCAACGTTGATGTCCGAAACCCCATCTCCGTATGTCACCATAAAGTACTTATCTTTCTTTGGAATATATTTTTGACAACGTAAGATACGCTCGCCTGGTAAAGTATCCAAACCCGTATTAACGAAGGTTATTTTGAAATTATCAATTTCCGTCCGATCATCAAGATAGAATTTTGTTTTATGATGACGAGTTTCCAAAGTAAAATCGGAAGTAAAGGCTTTTTGATTTAGAAAATAGTCTTTAATGTAGTCGGCTTTATAACCAAGAGCAAGAATAAACTCGTTATAACCATAGGATGCGTAGATTTTCATGATGTGCCAAAGAATCGGCTGATTGCCAATATGGACCATAGGCTTAGGTTTATATTCTGTTTCTTCTTTTAGTCTAGTGCCCATCCCACCGCAAAGAATAATTACCTTCATATGACAATATTATATAATAATTACAACATTTTATGAATAAAAAGATTTTTATTAATTTTATTCTCTTTTTTCTCATTCCTTTACAATTGTTAATTTTTACTTTCTTGGTTCCTCCTTTTCAAAAACCCGATGAACAGCCACACTTTGAAAAATCATTATTAATTAGCAAGGGATATTTATTCTGCCAACAAAAATCTAATAATATAGTTAAACTCGAAAAAAAATATGTGGATTTTATCAAAACCCCTTATCTTGATTTGCTTACTCATGGGGGGTCATCAAAACTTCCTTTACCGATATTTCTGAAGGATTTATTTTCAAATAACCAGTCAAACAAAAAAATTGATTTCAATATTGATCACCTCTGTAGTTTTCCCATCATTTCTTATCTGCCTCAAGCTTTTACCTTAAAGGTTTTATCTTTGATAAATATAAATCCTATTCAGTCAATATATTTTGTCCGATTAATAATGGGCATCATCGGTTACTTTTGGTTTTTATATCTTTATCGTAAAATTGCTGATAACTTTAAACTCATCCTTCTTTTCACATTTGCCTTACCCATGACTTTACATCAAGTTTCATCGCTTAGTTACGATGCACTTCATATTATGTTTGGATTAACTTTCTTCATGTTGATAACCAGTTTCTGGATTCCCGCCTCCGCGGGAATGACACAAACGGCAAAAAAATATTTTAAATTATTCTTTGTATTATTCTTATTTTTATGGAGCAAGAAAATCGGTTATGAAACATTTTTTTTATTCCTTTTCTTAATCCCTTTTAAGATAAAGCCAATGATGATATCGAGTTTAATATTTGTGCCTTTTTATATTTTGTCAAAACTTAATGGATCTTACGACTTACAATCTTCATTATCTAGTCAAGTAATTAACCCAATACAACAAATAAGCTTTTTGTTTTCTAACCCTGTTAACTTGATTACAGTTATAATGACAACGACTGTTCATCGTTTTACTTTTTATCTGCAAAGCCTGATCGGAATTTTCGGCTGGCTGGAATACGGATTGGACCCTTTAAGTTACCTGCTTTATGGATTATTTTTCGTTTACGTTATTGTAGAGACGAGGCATGCCTCGTCTCTACATAAAAACAAAATCATTTTATTGTTTATTACTTTGATTATTTCGTATGTTTTTATTGTTCTTTTGGCTTTTGTTTTTAACACTGAATCTGGAACACTGACCGCACATGGAGTCCAGGGAAGATATTTTATTCCTTTTTTGCCTTTTGTAATCTTATTGATTGTTCAGTTTACGCAAAAAATAAAGTACTTAAAAAATATCAAAATAAACGGGTGTGTAAAAAACTTCTTCTGCTTGCTGATAGTAATATATTTAATATCAGCGACTTTTTATAGTGTTTTTAACAGATATTATTAATGAGTGTGATTTTCTTCTTCTTTAAAAATCATCCCACATTCTCCGCACTTTAATCTCTTAGCAAAGTCGTGGCCTTTTAAAGTGCAGCCTTCGCCCCCACATTTGGTCAGACCGCCCTTATATTGCTCCTCGGAAATTTCCGCCTTACAGGTGCCAACACAGATATAAACTATTTTATTCATGGTAAAATTATATCATTTGATATGAATAAAAAGAAACTTTGGATATTTATATTTTTAATTGGTGTTTTTATTATTTCGCTGCTATATCGTTTGCGAGGACTCGTTTCCATTAATCCGCCCTTCTGGGTTGATGAAATTTTTACTGCCAGTCAAGCAAATGTTGTCCTACAATACGGCTTAAATGTTTTCAACAATACTAAAGTTTATTTTGAATATCACAACATTACTACTCATTTTTTAGTAGCCTTGTTTTTTAAAATTTTTGGGAAGAGCGAGTGGGTCGCCAGACTGCCGTTTGTAATTATCGGATCATTTGTTCCGGTAATGGCCTTTATATTCAGCCGTTTTATTTTTAACCTACCAACTAGTATTGTCTCTTCAATACTGATTAGTTTTGCCTATATTGAGATTACATGGTCAAGACAAGCTAGGGGATATGTACTTCAACAATTATTATTATTAGCTGCTTTTTATCTTTATTTTAAAATAACTAGTTACAAAAAAAATCCTGTCTGGCGATATTTATTACTCGCTTTTGTTTTGATACTGGGAGTATTAACCCACACAATGTTTTACTTAATAATTGCTTCTTTGTTAATTCACTATCTTATTTTTAATTTTTCTAAAATAAAAATATTTATAAAATCAATATATTTATATATATTTTTAATTGCCGGAGGAACTCTCATATATCTGAGCCGAATAGGGGATACTATAGTATATTTTTATAACAGTAAAACTTTTTTTACTAATAATCTTTGGTATTATCATTCATTTTTATGGAGAGAATATGGCCTGATTTTATTTTTAGCAATCACTGGTTTATTAATTGGATTGAAAAATAAATTTAAAGAAACCAGCCTTATTTTTATTTATTTAATTATGAATTTATTGTTCTTATCCTTTATCTTTAAACCTTATGTATCACGATATTTACTGCCAATCTTTCCGCTTCTTTTTATTTTAGCCTGTTATGCTTTAACTAGTATTCAAAAACTGTTTTACGACCGCCACCATATTTTTATTGCATTTTTGATAAGTCTGTTTTTTATTGGTAGTGGCTATAAATTTGTAAATAAACCAGAGCAATACTACTCTGTCAATCATGATTTTCGAGAAATTGCAAATATTGATTATGGTCAGGTTTATAACATAGTTAAAGAAAAAATTGCTAAAAATAAATTACCCGTCGCCATAATCGAAACATTACCTGATCGAGCTCGGTGGTACTTAGGTTATGATTATCAACCTGTATATTTATTTCGTTGGACGGATGAGATAGGTTCAGTCAATGGACTTCAAAAAAATACCGCTTACAAATATAATCTTGAAGGAGAAAAAGTACTCGTACAGGCAAATTCTCTTAAGTTAATTGGAAATCTTTCCGACTTAAAAAAAGCGATAAAAAAATATGATAAAGGTTTTATTTTTATCGACGATGCATCGTTGTCAAAAGATATTATTGATTATGCAAAAAATAATTTTAAAAAAGAAATATATCTTGACCACTTCACCCTTGATGATAATCCATATTCTATATGGCCGGCAACATTATACAGTTGGGGTTTCAAATAAAATATGAAAGTTACTACCATCATTATTCACTGGAATACTCCTGATCTATTAAAAAAACAGTTGGCATTACTTAAGACCGAGAGAGATATTGAGGTAATTGTGGTTGATAATAAATCAGAAAAATCAGTCGATTGGGTAAAAAAAGATTTTCCAAATATTGTTTTAATAAAAAATTCGGTGAATCTCGGCTATGCCGGCGGGTGTAACTCGGGATCTAAAATTGCTAAAGGCGGCTGGTTATTATTTCTTAATCCTGACGTATTGATAACTAATAAGCAAATATTTGCGATGGTTGATCAAGCGGTAAAAAATAATTTTGACGCCGCCTCACCTAATCCCGGATCAACAAATTATAAAAAACCACTTCCATCTTGGATTTCCTTTTTAATTGAATTCACTCCTCTAAACAGACTTTATAACTTTAAGAACTTTATAGCCTTAAGAACTCTTTTTGGCGGTTGTCTTTTAATAAAGAAACTTGTTTTAAAAAAGCTCGGAGGCTGGGACGAACAATTTTTTTTATGGTTTGAAGATAGTGACCTGACAAAAAGATTGTACGATAATAAATATAAGGTTGGCTGGTTAAGAACTAAAGTAAATCATACTGGAGGAGCATCTTTTAAAAAACTCGATGACAAAAGCAAACGGAAAATATTTTTTACCTCAATGGATTTATATGCAAAAAAACATTTTTCTATTGTTGGAAGATTGGTTGTTTTTTTACTAAAAATTAAATATTTATTATGAAAATAGGGATAGACATTACTACTCTTGCCTACCAGGGATTCGGTGTTACAAACTATACATATAACATGGTCAAGAATTTATTAACGATTGATAAGACCAACGGATATCATCTCTTTTATTCCAGCTTTCATAAATCAAAAAATTTTTCCTATCTTGAAGAATTTAAAAATCTGGGGGCAACGATACATGAATATAGAATACCCTTGTCAGTTTTACGATTTTTTTGGGGAAAATTAAATTTTTTTCCGGTTGAATGGCTTACTGGAAAAATGGATGTATTTTATTTTTCTGATTTTTTAAGACCACCTCTTTTACCCGGAACAAAAGGAATGACTACCGTTCATGATTTGGTTTGGAAAATATATCCTCAATTTCACGAAGACTGGATTGTAACCGCCCACGCAACTAAATTGGAAAAAACTATTAAATACAAAGACGCCGTTCTAGTTGACTCCCTTAGCACTAAAAATGATTTAATCAAATATTTTCCAAAAATAAATAAAGAAAAAATTCAAGTCGCTTACCCCGGAATCGGGAGCCAATTCAGATCAAAGATCAAAGATCAAAGATCAAAAATTGTTTTTAAAAAATATGGAATTGACGTTGATAGTAAGTTTTTACTTTATGTAGGGGCGATTGAACCAAGAAAAAATCTTACTTTGACAATTGAGGTTTTTAGCGAGTTAATAAAAGATAATGTATTTTCCGATTTTAAATTTATTATTGCCGGCCGTGCCGGATGGAGAAAAGAAGAAGTTTTTCAGATGATTAAACGATTGAGGTTGGAGGACAGAGTTAAATTTATCGGTTTTGTTGATGATGAAGATCTTCCATATCTATATAATGCCGCCAGTCTGACTGTATATTTGTCAACCTATGAAGGGTTTGGCTTACCGCCACTTGAATCGCTGGCATGCGGAACTAAAGTTATAGCAGGGGATAATTCTTCGATGAGAGAAACGATGAATAAAGAATTTTTGGTTGATGTCAACGATAAAAATAAGATTCTGGAAAAAATGAAGTACTTGTTGAAAAACGAAATCAAAATAGACTCGGAAATGGTAAGAAAAAGATTTAATTGGCAAGAGTCTGCTAAGAAGTTCTTAAAGATTGTTACTGATTCAACTGATTAAACTGATTTAACCGAATACCTCTTAAGGTCCGCTTCAACCATCATCTTAACTAGATCTTCAAATGAAGTCTTTGCTTTCCAGCCTAATTGTTTTTGAGCTTTAGTTGGGCGGGCTTTAAGATTGGGAACTTCGGCTGGTCTTTTGAATCTGGCATCAATGACAACATATTTTTCCCAGTCAGAAATTCCTGCATATTTAAATGCCAACTGGACAAATTCTTTGACGGAGTGGTTTTTACCGGTTCCAATGACATAATCATCCGGTTTTTCGCTTTGGAGCATCAGATACATTGCCTCGACATAATCTCCGGCAAATCCCCAGTCACGCCTAGCATCTAAATTTCCAAGATAAAGTTTATCGGTCAATCCCATTTTTATTTTAGCGACGCCATCGGTTATCTTGCGAGTGACAAACTGAATACCGCGAATAGGGGACTCGTGGTTAAATAAAATCCCATTACATGTAAATATATCGTATGATTCTCTAAAATTAATCGTCATCCAATAAGCGTAGACTTTCGAAATTCCATAAGGTGAACGGGGATGAAAGATCGTACTTTCATCTTGGAATCCATTATCATGACTTGTTCCAAACATTTCACTGGTTGAAGCCTGGTAGAATTTGGTCGTTGGAGAAAACAGCTTTATAGAATTAAGTAAATATAGCACTCCAAGAGCGTTGATTTCTGTCGTTAACTTTGCTTGTTGCCACGAAGAGCCAACGAATGATTGGGCCGCTAAATTATATACTTCATCAGGCAAGGTTCTTTTTATGAGATGAAGAAGGGACGATTCATCAGACATATCTCCCTCTACAAGCTCAATTTTTTTTGTAATTCCCAAAAAATCCAAGTTACTGAAGTTTGGATTTGAATACCTGCGGATCAATCCATAGACCTTATAGCCTTTTTCTAGTAATAATTTTGCTAAATAAGGGCCATCTTGTCCCAAAATCCCTGTGATCAGTGCTGTTTTCGCCATATTAGTATAAATTATAACAGATTATTTTAATTTCAATTATAATGTAAAGGTGATTAAAAGAATAATTGATTTTATTAAAAAACCTACAAGTAAAGATATTCTAGTTAATACCATAGGAAATTATATAAACGTTGTTTTTATTGCCTTTTTTGCCTTTCTATTAGTTAGGATTATCAGCCCTTCCCAGTACGGAGTTTTAAGTGTTCTTTTGGGAATTGCTTACGTTTTGGCAAATGTCCTAGATTTTGGGACAACCGCAACTATCTACTCTTATCTTCCCCCTTTAATTGAAAAAAGTAAAAAAGACACCTATATTTTTATCAAAACTATCTTTTTCTATCAAACCATGTTTTCACTCGTTGTAATCTCTATTCTTTTTATTACATTTCCTTATCTCGATAAAGTTTTTTTTAAAACTAACGCTCCTAAATGGGAACTTTATGTGACTACAATCTCTGTTTTATTTTTTGTCTGGAGTAATTTTTTTCTCAATATTCTTTATGTTTCAAAAAAATTCCTAAAAGCCAATATATATTCTTTAATCGCCAACGTAGTTAAGACCGTTGTTATCATCGGGTTTGCTCTAGCCGGTAGACTTTATGTGGGCACGGTTATCTTTGTTTTTGGTATTGTTGGCCCGATTATTTTTTTTATTTTAATAATGTATGAAAAAAGAGAACGGTTAAGTCTTTTCATTAAATCTAAAATCGATCGAAAACATTTTCGCCTTAAATATACTTTGACTTATTTTATTGCCACCCAATTTTTTAATCTAGCATCACGTATGGATCTCTTTTTACTTTCTTTTTATTTTTCAGGGAGCGAACAGATTGGTCATTATGGATTAGCTCAAAAAATTATTCTTACAGTCACCATGGCCATTGTCAGTATCACTCAAGTTTTATCTCCTCAATTCTCACACCTAAAAACCCAGGAAGAAGTGATGCACAAAGTTAAGACAGGATTTTATTATTTAATTATGCCCGCTGGAATTTTTATATTGCTTTTTTTAACTCCGGATATTATTTTTAAATTATTTTTTACCGATAAATTTATTAAAACAGCCGCAATTACCAGAGCGCTCAGCATTCCATATTTAATCAGTATCCTCGGCAGCATACCATATCTCTTTATTCTTTATACTATTAAAAAGCCTGTCTATATACTCTGGACAAATATTGTTTTTCTGGCAGTTGTTTCTACCGGTTCTTTTCTTCTTATTCCCCGTTATGGTGTTATGGGACCAATATATGTATTAACTCTGGGTTTTATTGTTGGAACAGCTATCACATCAGTCGCTTCAATCTATGAATATAAGAAAATGCCTGTGACTGCTACTTGACCCATTGCTCATAAGCAACTTCCCGAAAGCTAACTTCTTTTTTAAAGTGGTAACCGGCTTTAGTTAGAAGATTTTTGTAGTCCAAACCATAAATTTCAGTCACGTAGGGAATAATGATGATTTTCCTTGATAAACTTGATGAACTTGACAAACTTTTTAATTCATTAATTATTAGATTTTTATTATAATATTTAACAGGATCACTTGACGCTGTAATCATATAGACCGGTTTATCTTTCGGTAAATTCTTAACTAAACTTCTCCAATCCTCGCGATGAAATTGGGGTAACGATAAATAGACTAATGAAAAAATGACAAAACCTAATACTTCGATGTATCGATACATCGAAGTATTTTTATTTAATGATAATAAAATTGCCATGATTGGGATTAAATATATAAAGCGAAAATATTGCATCATCGGAGCGAAGAATGAAACCAAAAATCCCAGAAATAATGGAAGTAATAACAGAAACAACAAACTTTTAATTTTTGAATCTAAATTTTGCTTGTCCTGAGCAACGTCGAAGGAATTTTTAACTTTTAACTTTTGAATTAATAACAATGCAACAAACCCCGTCCACATTCCCGCTATTCCCCAATACAGCCATTTAGGATAAAAGCTTATTCTGCCTATGGAAAATTTTATCGGGATTAATAATAAATTTTTAATATTGGCTTTTCCTAAAACCAGCGACCAATTGGCAACACTTGCCAGTGCGATTTTAGAATTGAGAAATTGCTGATAGAGAAGGGGACTTATTAATACAAAAGAAACAAGAAACAATGAACAAGAAACAAAAAAACTTTTATATTCTTTCTTAAATAATAAATAAAGCAGCATCGCACTGATTAAAAAAATTGATCCGTAAAAAGTCAAAAAAGCCAATGAAATAAACAAGCCGAACAGTATGTCATTCCCGCGGAGGCGGGAATCCAGGCTCCTAGAAATTCGTAGAAAATAATATAATGCCGTAGTTAAGAAAAATGTCGCCATCATGTACATCCTTGCTTCTTGTGAATAGTAAATGATCAAAGGATTAAAAAGAAAGAAAGCCGCAGCCCAAGTTCCACCAATTAAATAAATAACCCATCCTGTCATTAAACTAAACAAAACCGATGGCATTCGCAGGCCTATTTCTGAAAATCCAAACAAATTAGTCCATAGTTTCATAAACAAATAATAAAGCGGGGGATGAAAGTCAGTCGGAGAAAATTTGCTAATGATTTGCGTAAATCCAAAACTCTTAACAACATTTGCCGTCACAGATTCATCCAGCCAAAGAGATTGATTAAGGGCTATCAAACGAATAATGAATGCGAAGAAAAAAATAAGGAAGATTTTTTTGTTCATTTAGTATAATTATACAAAAGCGGGATTAGTTCATCGGTAGAATATCTGCTTTCCAAGCAGAGGAGACGGGTTCGATTCCCGTATCCCGCTCCAAGTCCCGACTTGTCGGGCGGCGCGATAGCGCCGCCCACTGTTCCGGAAGGTCACAATCGACTATTCTGTCTTTCAGGGTTAGGTTCGAGCCAGTCTTTTTTAGGAACTCTCTTTTTTGAAAAAGATTTATATTGTCCGATGCGA
>CABIKN020000023.1 GCA_902200405.1 Candidatus Roizmanbacteria bacterium
AAATAAAAAAATCATTAGTTTATGATAGTACGTAAAATGACATAAACAACTTTAACCAGCTTCGTTTACCCTGAGAGTTAATCGAAGGGATTTTATAATTTTTTAAATTTAATTAAATGAAAGACATAAAAATTTACAATCTGGTTAAAAAGGAGGAGAAAAGACAAAAAGAAGGAATCGAGTTAATACCCTCCGAAAATTATGCCTCCAGTGAAGTAAGGAAAGTTTTATCTTCATACTTTGTTAATAAATATTCCGAAGGTTATCCAAAAAAGCGCTACTATGGCGGTAATGAAAATGTTGATGAGCTGGAAATACTATGCCAGGAAAGAGCCAAGAAACTTTTTGGAGTGCCCTTTGTTAATGTTCAACCATATTCAGGATCTCCAGCAAATCTAGCTGTTTATTTGGCAACTTGTAAACCAGGCGATGTAGTCATGGGTCAAGCTTTGATTGCTGGAGGACATCTTACCCACGGTCATATGGTTTCGGCAACGGGTATATTTTATAAACCATTTCAATATTCGTTGAGAAAAGATAATGTCTACAAAAATGAAGACCTATTTGATTATGCAGAGATCAGAAGATTGGCAAAAGAACACAGACCAAAGTTAATTTGGGTAGGAGCCACTGCTTATCCGCTTAAATTTAATTACAAAAAGTTTGCGGAAATTGCTGACGAAGTCGGAGCTTATCTGGTTGCCGATATTGCACATGTTGCAGGTTTAATTGCCGGAGGAGCTCATCCTTCACCAGTTCCTTATGTTCATATTGTTACAACCACAACTCACAAAACCTTAAGGGGGCCACGAGGAGCGATGATCATGGTGACCAACAAAGGTTTAAAGAAAGATCCTGATTTGGCTGATAAGATAAATAAAGCTGTATTTCCGGGACTGCAAGGAGGACCGCATGACAATACAACAGCTGGAATTGCCGTTGCTTTATTTGAAGCAGCTCAGCCATCTTTTAAAAAATATGCAGTTCAAATTGTCAAAAACTCCGGTGTCTTGGCAAAAACATTGATCGACGGCGGTTTGAAACTAGTCGGTGGCGGCAGTGAAAATCATCTGCTGCTTGTTAATTTAACTAATGTTTTGGGAGCGGGCTCTGGAGTATTTGCTCAAAAAGCTCTTGACTGGGTCGGACTGACATTAAATAAAAATACTGTCCCTGATGAAACTTCGTCTCCATTTTATCCATCAGGAATAAGACTTGGTACACCAGCCTCAACCAGCCGGGGAATGAAGGAAAAAGAGATGAAATTTATCGGTGAGGTAATTTTAGAAGTAATTAATCTATTAAAGTCATATCGTTTGCCGGACAAAAAAGAGGAACGAAAAGATTATATTGCTAATTTTGAAAGGGAAATGAGAGTCAACAAAAAAATGAAGGAAATTCATTTAAGGGTCAAAAAACTTTCTCTCAGATTTCCGATACCATAAGTTTTATTAATTGGCATTGATTTATTAAAAATATTGTGTACTATTAATTATGGCTAAAAAAATAAAGAGTGGAAAATTATCTGAAAAAAGAATGATTATTGAAAAGGTAGTTGATGAAGTAAAGACTCCAGGGGTCGCGGTTAAATTTCCAAAAAAACTTTTTTTATATGTTTTTATACTATTCATTGTTCTTGGAGGAGTTTATTTTGGAAAAAAAGTTTTTTTTGCCGCATCGGTTAACGGACAGTTGATAAATCGTTTATCAGTTATCAAAGACCTGGAAAAGCAAGGGGGTAAAAAAGTTCTTGAAACTATCGTTCTTAAAACCTTGATCAATCAAGAAGCGCAAAAAAGAAAATTGGTCGTCACTCAAAAGGAACTTGATGCGGAATTACAAAAAATTGAGAAAAATGTTTCTTCGCAAGGATCAACCCTTGAAGCTTTATTGGCTCAACAGGGAATGACTAAGAATGATTTAGTTGGTGAAATAAAGCTACAGCTTTTGGTTACAAAGATGGTTGAAAAAAATGTTTCAGTTACAGAAAAAGAGATTGATAGCTATTTAGACGGACAGACGAGCCAGAATCCACTGGGTTCATCTCAACCAACACCAATATTAAGCAGGGTTCAAGCAGAAACAGCCATCAGACAACAGAAACTTCAGAAAGAAATTCAAACTTTCGTGGCTGAACTTAAAGCCAAAGCCAAGATCAACTACTTCATAAAGTATTGATCTGTTGAGCATGCCGGTCAGGAACCGACTAATCCTTATAATGTTAAACTATTCGTTTCCAAGCTTTAAATTCTTTTACATCAGATCGACTTAGATTGAACCAGTCTCCATTTAATCTCTTAGATTTAAATCGATTGAGCCAGTATGTTTCAACGCCTGTGATGTCAACAGTCTCTATGGAGTGAACTGGAGTTATTTTTTCAGGTAATTCAATTCTGTTTTGTCCCAAACGTCGCAATAGATTAGTAGCTTTACCGATTCTATATTGATTGTAGCTACCATGCTTGATCAAATACACCCAGCCATGTGTCTTTTTTTCTGTATTCTCTTCCTCTGTTTTATTTTCATTTTTATATTTTTCCAAAACTGTATTACATATATCTACAATATCCTCAAATCCTTGTTGGTCTTTGATGTATTCGAGAATTGATTGTGCCAAATTTCCGGTCAAACCAAGTTTTTTGTAAAAAGTTCTCGAGGCAGGAAATTTCGAATTATTGTAGCGTTTAACATCTAAGACTGCCCTTGTTGGCCATTTTCCTTTTTCACGAATAACTTCAATAAAAATCTTACATAATTGTTCATGACCATATTTAGTATTGTCGAATTTATTGGGGGTTAATCCTGCTTCATGGACAAGCTCACCATAATTAGACCAAGAGTGTTTACGTAAATCATATGGTCCAATTCCTGTTATTTCTTCAAACTTTTTTGCACCCGGAGTCTTACCTCCATTCTCTTTAGTCAATTTTTGGATTTCGCTTAAAATATCTTTTTTTGTCAACATATTTTTAGTAAATAATCTATTTATAACTCAAAGTGTCAATCTTGTGGAACCGTAACAAAATCGGTTGGTAAAATAATAACTTCTACTTGTAATGATAGCATGAAATAGGTATAGATGGGGCATATGAAAAAATATAAATGCGTCATTCCCTCGTAGGAGGGAATCAAGGCTAAATATTCATTTTTAAAAGAAGTAATTATAGAATGGATCCCCGTCTTCACGGGGATGACAATACCAGCCTAAATTATATAACTAGTAGGGGTACAGATGACAAAAAAAGAGCGGGCTACTCTACCGTTCTATTTCTAACTAAAACCAACCGTTTTTGTTACGCTTCTCAATCTTGTTGCCCAGCCTCGATTTGAACGAGGATAAATAGATTCAGAGTCTATTGTCCTACCGTTAGACGACCGGGCATAAATAAGCTAACCATATTTTAACAAAAAAAAGAGTCAAAAACATTGATTGCGCTATTGTTTGTCTACATTTTAAAATGTACTAATAGACTGGATTCCCGTCTTCACGGGAATGACATAATATAGATACCCGACTGCTTGGCTGCGAGGTAGTTCATTTATGTAAGATTTGACATATAATAATACATATGTTATTATCTTGACATATGAAAAAAATTACTAAAAAAATTAAAGAGTTTACCTATTCATTGGTTCCGGAATTAATTTCAGCCTCCGACTTACAGAGGAAATCAGGAAAGATTCTTCGGATGCTTAAAGATTCTACCCAGCCATATTTTATTGTTAAAAATAACAAACCGACCGGAGTAATAGTTGGAATCAATGAATATGAAAGACTAAAGAAAATACAAACAGAATGGGAATGGGCAGACACTGTTGGAGCAATAAAAGATACAGAAAAATCAAAAAGAGAAGGCAAATTAATAAAATTAGAGGGATCATTTTATGATCTTTGGAAAACATTAAAAGAAGAAAATGATGACTGAAATATATTTTTCTCCGCGGTTTAAAAAGTCAATTGGCAAAATTCCTTTAGAAATAATTGAAGCCTTAACAATAAAACAGACATTATTTATGATTAATCCATTTCATTCTACTTTAAAAACCCATAAACTAACCGGAAAACTAAATCAATATTATTCTTTTTCTATAACTCATTCGTACAGGATTATTTTTGAATTTTTGAGTAAAAATAAAGTGGTATTTGTAAATATAGGCACTCACGGAATATATAAAAAATGATAGAATATTAATTATGAAAATAAAATCACTTCATGCCCAGGAAATTTTAGACAGTCGAGGAAATCCGACGATAGAATGTGTCGCTACTTTAGAAGACGGTTCAACAGGATGGGCGGCGATTCCATCAGGGGCTTCAACAGGAAAATATGAGGCGGTTGAGCTACGAGACAATGATCCAAAACGATATGGTGGAACTGGAGTTTTGAAAGCGATTGAAAACGTTAACACAACTATTCAATCAGCCGTTAAAGGACTTGATGCTGAAGATCAAAATAAATTAGACCAGACGATGATAGAACTTGATGGTACGGAAAATAAAAGTAAATTGGGTGCCAATGCTATTCTTTCCGTTTCATTAAGTGTTGCCAGAGCGCAGGCCGCCAATGAAAAAAAACCTCTTTATCAATATCTCTCAAAATTCAATCCTGATTTTAAGGGAACTTACACAATGCCACTTACTATGATGAACGTTTTAAACGGAGGTAAGCACGGTAACTGGGCGAGCGATATCCAAGAATATATGATCTTTCCGGTCGGCGCCGAAAATACCCAAGAATCAATCAGGATGGGAGTTGAAATTTACCAGGCTTTAAAATCAATTTTAAAATCAAAAGGTTATGCGATTGCGGTTGGTGATGAAGGCGGATATGCACCGCAATTTAAGTCCAATGAAGAACCGTTCCAGATTTTAATGGAAGCGATTCAAAAAGCCTGCTATGTTCCAGGAAAGGATATTTGTCTGGGAATTGATGGAGCGGCCTCGGAGTTCTTTAAAGACGGTCGATATCAATTAAAAAAAGAACGTTTAAATTTGTCAACTGATGAGTTGGTGGAATTTTATCTGAATCTATGGAAAAAATATCCGATCGTTTCAATGGAAGATGTTTTTGATCAAGATGATTGGGACGGTTTTAAAAAGTTTTACCAAAAAACAGAGGGAAAGATACAGGTGATGGGCGACGACTTATTTGTCACTAATATTAAAAGACTGAAAAAAGGAATTGATGAAAAAACTTGCAATTCAATACTTATTAAATTAAATCAAATTGGGACGCTGACCGAGACAGTTGATGCCGTTCTTATGGCTCGAAAAGCGGGAATGACAGCTATCGTTTCTCATCGAAGTGCCGAGACGGAAGATACCTTTATGGCTGATTTTGTGGTGGCCATGGGAACTGGACAGATAAAGACCGGAGCACCGGCAAGAGGTGAAAGAACAGCAAAATATAATCGACTAATGAGAATTGAACGAGAATTAGGAAATAAATCCCAATTTGCCAAATTTCCGTTTAAAAATATACTCTAATCCAAACTATGAAAGCATTTGATTTTTCTTTGCCGGATCAAAACGGAGAGTTTCATAAACTTTCCGATTATCATGGTCAATTTGTTGTCTTGTATTTTTATCCCAAAGATGACACCCCTGGGTGTACAGTTGAGGCCTGCAGTTTCCGGGATAATCAAGAAAAGTTTAGTAAAAACGGAATTGTTATCTTAGGTGTTTCGAAAGATACGGTTGTTTCACATAAAAAATTTGCACAGAAACATAATCTTAGATTTACAATTTTTTCTGATGTAGAAAAAAAAGTAATTAAAGAGTATAAAGCTTGGGGTGTAAAGAAGTTTTTAGGCAGGACTTATGATGGTATCTTAAGAAAAACTTATTTGATAGATAGAGATGGGAATATAGTAAAGGTCTACGACAAAGTCAATCCGTTGACCCATGCAGAGGAAATTTTAAAGGATAAAGAAGATATTAATAAAATGCCTGTATAGTGTATTGTCCACCTGATTTTATAATAAATGCCTTTTGTGGGTAAAAAGGAAGATTGCTCGCAACATTTTCTTTAGATATAAGAACTTTACCATTATAAACAGGAATGTCTTTATAACTTTTTCCGTATATATAAACTTTATTTTTAAGATAATATTGAGCTGTAAAAAAATCCAGGTCATCAGTAAAGATCAAATCCTTTTTATTAGCAATAACCTTTATTTCTTTAAATACCTTCCTTAGATCGGTTTTTTCCCGATATTTTATCTGTAATTTTTGATAACTGAAGGTCAAAGCTATCAATAAGGCAAATAGAATTGCGCGACGATATATATTTATTTTTTCCATAACAAAAATTACGAACAGCAAAAGGCCGACGGTAGTAAAGATCAGATAACGTGGAAAATACAAAGGTTTAATAAATGAGATAAAGCCAACAGCTAAAGAAATTCCGATACCCCATATAAAAAGTAGCTTAAAATTTAACTGATCTTTTTTTGAAACGCTTACTACATATTGGTAAATTCCAATTATAGTAACAATCATTAAAACAACCGAAAAATACATAACGTTGTTTTGAATTTTTGCGATCAGTTCACCCGAATAAAAAGCTGCTTCATTGCCTGTATATATGATCCCAAGCAACCCAAAAATATCTTCTAGCTGAGGTTTATTTATCCAAAAAGAATTTGGTAATTTATTTTGGGTAAAGAAAAAAATCAGCCAGGGGGAAAATATCAATAAAGACAGGTAAATAAACTTACTTTTAATATATTCGACACTTTTTCTGTTAATGATCAAAAAAAATATCTGGCTGAAAACGACCAATAACATAAAATAATGGGTAAAAAGTCCGGCAATTGTTGATAATAAATAAAGTCGATTGTTTTTTTTATAAAAAGCGTAAAAGGATAAAGTTGCAAAAAAAGCAAACATTGAATACATCCTTGCCTCGAAAGCGTAGTATAACAACAAAGGATTAATAATAAATAAAATTAAATATAAAGATGCTTTTCTTTCTCTCATTTTAAAGATATTTGTTAAAAATAAAAAAACAATACAGATGGTTCCCCAAAAAAACAAAAGAGATAAACTTCTTAATGCTATTTCCGAGCTTCCAAATAGATTCATCCAAAAATGTAGAACAAAATAATATAAAGGAGGATTAAAATCCTTAGCTGTTAAAAAAAGCATTTCAACAATATTTTTTTTAGCCATGAAGTATGAAAAAGCCTCATCTCTCCAGAAAGACTGGGTGAGAAATAAGAGAGGGGTTTTGGTGAAAAGATAGGTCAACATAGTTAAACTTTCTCCGTTACTTTATATTTTAACTTTTTTCCTAATAATATTCTAGTGTGGGCGTCAAGAGCAGGGAGGGAAGAGAAGAAAAATGAAACTACAGGTAACAAATACCACTGAACAATAAGCAATGGGAGACTTGAAATGCTTGTTTTCATATTTACTTTTTGTCTAAGCTTAATATCTAAATAAATATACAGTATTAACATGACTGATGACAAGGTCAAGATTAAAGCTGATAGTTTAGGTAATAATAATCCTAGGACAGTTCTTCTGAAAGAGGGATTAATTAAAGGTGGAATTGAAGCGCTAATTGTTAAAATAAAAAAAGATACCGGCCAGAACAGGTGAGTCTCAATAATAAAGATGATCTTTTTAATTTTTTGCCAAAATTCAATATGAGGTGTTTGAAAAAATCTTTTCAAAACATAACCAACGTCGGTCACTCCCCAAGCCCAGCGTTTTTCCTGCTCATAACGATTAGCCAGAGTCTTCATTGTGCCACCTGATAAGACAGCATCTCCATTGACAATTGTAAAAAGCGGAATAGTTTTTACCTTTTCGCCAAAAGTAAAGAAGGCTTGAAAAAATACATGCCAGTCTTCAGGGATAATATCGGTGTCCCAGAAATTTATTTCCTTAAGCAACCAAAGGTTGGTTGAGTAAGTCGAAACCTGAATTAAGTTTTCTTTTTGGGATAAAAAGGCTAATCTTAAAATTGAAGATAAAGTCGCCTGCATTCGAACGAAAAATGGTAATTGCCAGAAATTATTATAAAGTAATACTGGAGCCCAATAAAAGTGGAAAAGCCTATCCTTATCTCTTAAATATTCAAAACTTAAATAAGAAAAATAATTTTTTGGTAGTTTGCTGTCAGCGTCACAAATTGTGATTAGAATATTTTTTCTGTCAAACTTGTTATCAATTACATATTTGTCAACAATTTTTGCGGCATATGTTTGATTACTGGCTTTTCCCGGTTCTTCATTGGCGATTAATGGATGATAACAAGAAATAATTTGTTTAAAATATTTTTGATATTTAGTCGTAATTATTTGGCTTTTTGTCTGCGCTTCTTCCTCTCTCTTTTCAAAAGCGAGAATAAGATAAAGATTGCATTTATTGGGATAATCGCTTTTAATTAATTCTTGAATAGTTTCTTCTAATTTATGAATCAGCTCCTTGTAATTAGGAATGATGATAAAATGTTTTAAAAGCTTGTTATTTTTTTGACTGCTTAATTTTTTAAAATATTTTATCTGACTGTGATATATAATTTCTTTATAAGAAATGACACAGGCGTAAGCAGTTGATAAAGATTTTGAAAAAAAATATAGATCAAAAGCAATAATAAAATAAGCAACAATGGCTGGATGAAAAGGGGAGAGCCAAAGGGGAAGGGTAATTAAAAACCAGGAAGTAATTGGCACGATAATTTCCAGCAGTCTTTGGAAAAATCTTGTTTGGATAAGTCGTTTGGGCATGGTGATATTATACAACAGTCAATTATTGCCAAGCCTCACAGATGATTTTAAAGGAGCAGAAGTCGCAGTGTTTTCCTGGGTTGGCAGGGAATTGGTTTTTTTTGATTTCCTCGACCATTTCTATGACATTTTCCTTTGTTTTTATTAGGTCTTCTTCATTTTTTTTAAGAGTAATTTTTTTCTTGAGTTTGGAGGTAATAAAAAGTCAAATTAATATCAACAAATTTTTTGTTAAATAAGTTTTTATCGTGGGCTGCTAAAGCATAGATCGTTAGCTGCAAACTTTTTGTCAATTCACGTTCACTAGGTTTTTTCCCGGTTTTATAATCAATAATTTCAATTTCGTTTTTATTCAACTTATCGATCCTGTCAATTTTTCCGGTCAAAAATATATCTTCAGATATTTTTATTTTAAACAATTTCTCAAGCCCCAAAATATTCAAGGATAAATTATGATACTTATCAAAATAATTATTCAGAATTTTTTCTCCTTCTTTTTTCATTCGATCTTCATGAGCTTTCGAAGAATATCCTACTGGGATCCATAATTTTTTATAAATTTCTATCAATATAATTTTATTTATTTTTTTATTTTTGATAAATTTGCTATAAAAATCTTGAAGAGTTTTATGAATGGTAGTTCCAAACGATGCAGAAGCTGTTGGTAAGGTGGGAATTTTCAGAACATATAAATATTTATATTGAAGAGGACAAGTCTCGAAAGAATTAAGTTGAGAATAGGAGAAGTTAGTAGGGGCATTGCGCGCAATGCCCGTACTATCATTTTGTTTTGGTGTTTTAAAATCAAAAATAGTTAATTGGCTTTTTATGTCCTTTTTAATATCTATTTGCGCGTTTAATAATTCCTGCCCCAATGTTTCGATGACAAAACGTGATATTTTTCTAATCCGTTTTGCTTGGCCGTAAAATTTTGAAGATGATAGAAATACCTTATCTTTGGCTCGAGTTAGTCCAACATAAAACAACCGCCGTTCTTCTTCAATGTGATAGTCTCCGGTTGGAAGTATCTCTTTTATTAATGCTTCAGGAATTCCAATAGTTTCTTTTTTATGACGAGTTGGAAATCGTTCTTCAGTTAGATTAACTAAAAAAACTATTGGGAACTCCAATCCTTTAGCAGAGTGAACTGTTAGAATATTTACAGCATTCAAAGACGAAATATCCGTCTTAGAAATAAGTGGTGATTCACCTATTTCAATACTCATATTAATAAAATCAACCACCGCAAATATCGAGGCATCCTCGTGTTCGGACTCAAACATTTTTAATTTATTAAAAAAATTGGAAATATTAATGGCAATTTTTTCCTGTGTTTCGTTTTTATAATTTGTGAGCGTCAGTAATAATCCGCTATCTTCAAGAAAATGAAAAAGTATTTGTCCGGCTGTATTTGTCTTTAAAAGCACAAGATGTTTAATAATCATTTGATAGATTTTTAGTAGCTTTTGTTTTGTCTCAGATTTCAATAATGGAAGATACGGTTTATAAATTTCAAACTCGTTTCGATGTATCGATACATCGAAGTATGAAAGATATATCTCGATAGCTTGAAAAAGCGACTGATTGATTTTTTTTGAAAATGTGAGTAATAATGAAATGTCTTTTTCATCAACACTATATATATTCATATACAGGAGGCGGAAAAGGGAAGGGGAATCTTCGAGGTTATAGAGTATTCTAAGATAAGCGATTAAGTCTTTAACTTCAGGTTGTTTGTAAAGAGTTCCCGGTCCTAAGAATTGATAAGGAATACCAGCACGAGCCAGCGATTTGACGAAAGGCCCCGAATGATTATTGGCTCGAGTTAATATAGACATATCTGAATACTTATATGTTTTTGACAAATCAAGAATTTTTTTTGCAACATATTCAGATTCTTCTTCTCCATTTTCGGCGAGAAAATAATTAATTGGGTTAATAGAATGTGAATGAGCTACGGGCTTGGAAGCAATTAAGTTTTTGGAAATACCAAGTTTGAATTCCAAAGTATCAGGATCATTATTTTTAATCAATTTGTAAGCAGCGTCAAGAATTGTTTGATTGGAGCGATAATTTTTTTTCAACGTTATCTGTTTTGCTTTTTTATAATCCTTCATGAAAGCAATAATGTTTGAAACTGATGCACCTCGAAATTTGTAAATTGCCTGTGAATCATCACCAACGACTGTCAGTCGGGGATTTGTTTTTGACGGACATATTAATTTAATTAGTTGATATTGGGAAATATTAGTATCTTGGAATTCATCAACAAGAACGAATGGATATTGCCGTTGATAATGTTTTAAAACATTAGGGCGCTTTTGAAATAATTGCAGAAGATAATATACTAGATCGGCAAAATCCATGAGTCCTTCTTTGAGTTTGAGTTTCTGGTAAGTTTGATAGGCTTGGGTAAGTTCAAGGTATTTTTCTTCTTCGCCCTCCGTAGCTTTAGCGAAGGAGGATTTCTTTACCCATTTCAAATAATCATCAGGTGAAATATCTTCGTCTCTTAAGCGGGAGAAGTGCTGAAGGAGTGCCCCCAAAAATTTATTAGGATTACCTAGCGGTCTGAAATACTTTAGGTTAAATAGAAAAAAGATTCTGTTTTAAAAAGATAATTGTTTCTGCTTCAGTCATCAAACGAAAATTTGGAGACAGACCTATTTGAAAACCGTTTTCTTTTAGAATTTGGTCGGCAAAGGCGTGAAAGGTTGAGATATTCATCTGGAAATATCCATAAGGCATTGCTTTGTCTACTCTTTCCTCCATTTCAGAAGCGGCTTTTTCGGTGAAGGTCAGCGCCAAAATTTGTTCCGGTCTGGCCAATTTCTTTTTTACCAAGAATTTTATTTTTTCAACAATAACCGAAGTTTTCCCCGTTCCCGCCCCGGCAATAATCAATAAGGGACCTTTATTATATTTCACCGCCTGTTGCTGTTCTTTGTTTAAATTGTATTCGCTCATGTCCAACATTGTAGCAAAAAACATTTGAGGAAATGAAACCGTTATAAATTGTTACGGTTTGAAAATATTATCTTATATACGATCGTTCACAAGATAATAAATTTACAAATAAATAGAATTAATAAACTGGTGACAAAATGTCACCAGTTGAAAATAGTAGTAGATCTAGTGTTAGAAGGTAAGCCAATAAATTAAATCAGTTGTACGAAGAAAACGTACGACTGAAAACAAAAGAAAAACGCACTGGAAAAAAGTGATTTCCAAATTGAATGCGAGAGGATTGGGGTTAATTGAATAAAAAAATGTTACACCACAACATTAGGGTGTAACACGAAAAAATACTACTGTGTAATATTAAGGAGTAGTAATTAGAAATGTAATATTAGAAAGGATTCGTCTTTACCTAGACGACGAACAAAATGTTGTTTATTTACGATAAAAGATTTGCGTAACTTTTTCCATTAAACTTTTTCTATATTCTTCATCCAATACCTTCGAAATAGATATAAATAAAAGTGTTAAACCTAATCGTTCTTGTCCATTTGAACTACCAGGTAAATCTTTAACCATTTTAAATAATGCTTTAACCCCAAGAAATGTTTTTAGTTTAGGTGGAACGTTATTCATATAGTGCAATTATATACATTTTAATGAATTCCTGTTGACATTTTTTCATTCAAGCCGTAAGATTGTTTTTAAAGCTTGAAAAGCCTTCTTGTTTTTTTAATTTTTTTCGTTATAATAAGTAAGGCTTTGTTATTTTAATTATTAATTTATTTTATATAAATATATGGCAGACGGCGTTTTTAAGAGGAACAAACCTCATTTAAATATTGGTACGATTGGTCACGTTGATCATGGAAAGACAACATTAACTTCAGCAATTCATTATTTTTTATCAAAGACAGGTAAAGCAAAATTCCTGAAATACGAAGATATTGATAAAGCTCCAGAGGAAAAAGCAAGAGGAGTCACTATTAATCTACATCACTCAGAATATGAGACAGATAAAAGACACTATGCTCATATCGATGCTCCAGGACATGCTGATTATATTAAGAATATGATTACCGGTGCCGCTCAAATGGATGGAGCTATCTTAGTTGTATCTGCTCCCGACGGTCCAATGCCACAAACAAGAGAACATATTTTACTTGCAAGTCAGGTAAATGTTCCAGCTATAATTGTTTTCTTAAACAAATGTGACATGGTTGATGATAAAGAAATATTAGATCTAGTAGAAATGGAAGTCAGAGATTTACTAACTAAATATAAATTTCCAGGAGACAAGATTCCTGTTATTAGAGGATCCGCAATTAAAGCATTAGCAGACGATCCAGAAGGATTAAAAGCGATAGAGCTTCTTATGAAGACGATCGATGAATATATCCCAGATCCTGTTAGACCTGTTGATAAACCATTCTTGATGCCGGTCGAAGACGTCTTTACAATATCAGGAAGAGGAACAGTAGTCACAGGTAGAGTTGAAAGAGGTATTGCAAAAGTAAATGAAGAAATGGAAATTATCGGAATCAAAGATACGAGAAAGTCTGTTATTACAGGAGTTGAGATGTTCAAGAAAACACTTGACGAAGCTCGAGCTGGTGACAATGTTGGACTACTTCTTAGAGGAGTAGAAAAAGAAGACGTCATTCGCGGGCAAGTCATCGCCAAACCAGGATCAATTAAACCGCACACAGAATTTGATGCAGAAATTTATATTCTCACTAAAGACGAAGGCGGACGACACACACCATTCTTTAAAGGATATCGACCTCAATTTTATTTCAAAACCACTGACATTACCGGAGAGGTAGAATTACCAGCCGGTGTTGAAATGGTTATGCCAGGAGACAACGTAAAGATAAAAGGTAAATTAATCTATCCAATTGCTATGGAAGAAGGATTAAAGTTTGCTGTACGCGAAGGTGGTCACACAGTTGGAGCTGGAGTTGTAACAAAGATCATCAAATAATTGTAAATTTCGCACCTTAATATGCCGAAAGGAAGAATTAGAATTAGACTTAAGTCGTATGACCATCGTTTGATCGATGAAACGTGTCAAAAAATAGTTGACACAACGATTAGAACTGGTGCCAATGTCGTTGGACCAATTCCTTTGCCTACAAAAAATGAAACATTTGTAGTAAATAAATCCTCATTTATTGATAAAGACGCACGAGAGCACTTTGGTTTAAAAACTCACAAAAGAATGATCGATATTTTAAATCCTACAAATCAAACAATTGACTCTCTAATGCATCTCGAACTTCCTGCCGGTGTTGAAGTTGAAGTAAAAATGTAATCAATTCTGCTTGAACATTTTAAATCATTGTTATATAATGCAATTTACATGTTAATTATCCTTTTGTTCGGGAAAGAAGGATTTCTTTTAGAAACCATATATTATGCCAGCATTTATTTTAGGAAAAAAATCAGCTCAGTCCCAACAATTTGATAAAAACGGAGAAAGGATGCCCACTACTTTTATTGATACTTCATCATGTCATCTTATAGATATAATTACCCCGGACAAACGGGGTTATTTTTCAGTTAAGCTTGGATTTGGAAGCGTGAAAAATATTAAAAAGCCGGTAAAAGGAGAGTTAAAAAAGGCGGGGATAAAGACCCCGCTTCGTTTTTTAAGGGAGTTCCGTCTCGAAGATTACAAAGAAAAAGTTCAATCAATTGAGGAAGGTGGAAAAAAGGGAATTCAAATTGGGGAAGTCAAGATATTCACTGGAGAAGTTATTAATCCAACACTTTTTTTAAAAAGCGGTGATTTAATAACAGTTACAGGAACATCTAAGGGGAAAGGATTTCAGGGAGGAGTCAAACGTCATGGTTTTAAAGGACGATCACACACTCATGGAGCCTCCCGAGATGAAAGAGCTCCTGGATCAATCGGAATGACAACTACCCCAGGTAGAGTTTTTAAAGGAAAAAGAATGGCCGGTCGAATGGGTGGAGATAGAGTCACCATCAAAAATATTGAAGTCGTCGAAGTTAAAGAAAATGGGTTACTAATTAAAGGATTGGTTGCTGGTGCAAAAGGCGGATTATTGGAAATTAGAGGATAAATATATGGCTACAACAAAAAAAACGGAAACAAAAATCGCAGAAACAAAAAAAGTAAACCTATCTATATCTATCTATGATATTGATGGAAAAGAACAAAGAACCGTTGAACTTCCAAAAGAAGTTTTTGCCGTCAAAGTTAAACCAAGTTTATTAGCTCAAGCAGTTAGAGTCTATTTAGTAAATCAAAGACAAGGAAATGTTAAAGTAAAAACACGAAGCGAAGTAATTGGTTCAACTAGAAAAATATATCGTCAAAAGGGAACTGGAAAAGCTAGACACGGTGCAATTAAAGCCCCAATTTTTGTTGGCGGTGGAGTTGCCCATGGTCCAAAACAAAAAGATTACAACTTAAAGTTTAATAAAAAGGAACGAAAATTAGCCTTATACGGAGTTTTATCATCAAAATTAAAAGAAAAAAAGATTTTTGGTTTAGATGAAAAAACTTTAACAATGAAACCTAAAACTAAGACAGTTGTTAATTTCTTGAAAGAATTGAAGTTGATCGGTAAAAATAATCTTATGGTCTTGAAAAAAATGGAAACAAATAATTTAGTACTCGCAATGAGAAATATACCAAACTTAACTTTTGTTGATTTGAATTCTTTAAATACCTATATGGTATTAAAAAGTAGCAGTTTAATTTTCGTTGAAAACGCTTTAGAAGTTTTTAAGAGTAAACCAAAAAATGTTAATAAATAAAATTTTAGTTAAACCAATTCTAACGGAAAAGGCAACAAATTTAGTTCAAAGCAAGGTTTATATGTTTGAAGTGGACAAGGGCGCAAACAAAAATCAAATAAAACAAGCTTTAGAACAACTTTATAAAGTAAAAACAGGTGAGGTAAAAGTGATGATAAGAAAGGGAAAAGAAAAAAAAGTTGGAAAAAAAGGATTATTAAAAAAATCCGCTGATAGAAAAATTGCTTTTGTTAAATTAGTCGAGGGTAAGATCGACCTATTTCCTCAAAAATAATTATGAATAAAAAAATATTATCAAAAAAAGTCAAACCAGTAAAAAGCTTGATGCAAATTTTGAAAAAAAGATCAGGTCGTGATAATAGTGGTCAAATTTCAGTACGACATCAAGGCGGAAGACAGAAGAGATTTTACCGAATAATTGATTTTAAAAGAGATAAAAGAGACGTAGAGGCAGAAGTTGTTCGAATTGAAAGAGATCCAAACAGAAATGTTTTTATTGCTTTAGTTAAATATACAGATAATGAACTAAGATATATACTCTGTCCAAATAAACTTGAAGTTGGCGATAAAGTTATTTCCAGTGAAAATGCTGAAATAAAGATCGGTAATGCTTTAGCTTTGAAAAATATTCCAATAGGAACACTGGTTCATAATGTTGAACTATATATAGGTAAAGGCGGACAGATGATAAGAAGTGCCGGTACAGCTGCATCTGTGATTGCTAAGGAAGATAAATTCGTTCATCTTAAACTGCCATCTGGTGCAGTTCAAAGATTTTTTAAAGATTGCTTCGCAACTGTTGGACAACTTGGAAATATAACCTTCAAAGATGAGATAATTGGTAGTGCCGGAAGAAAAAGATTAATGGGTGTTAGGCCAACTGTCCGAGGCACAGCTCAAAATCCTCGTAGTCATCCACATGGTGGAGGAGAAGGAAGATCGGGAGAGGGAATGCATCCAAAAACTCCTTGGGGAAAATCAGCTAGAGGGACAAGAACTCGAAATAAAAATAAATGGAGTAAGTCATTAATTGTAAAAAGACGTAGAAAATAATTATGGAAACTAAAGCGTATTTCATTAATTTGCCAGTTTCACCTAAGAAAGCTCGATTTTATCTGCCCGCGATTAAAAAATTGAAGCCGGCAGAAAGTTTAGAATTTTTAATGTACGAAAATACCGATGCATCCGAAATTTTGTACAAAGCCATTAAAACGGCGATCAGCAGTGCTCGACAGATATTGAAAGTAGAAGACAATCTGTTAAACTTTAAACTTCTTAGTGTTGAACAAGGTCAAAAACTAAAAAGATACAGACCTGGATCAAGGGGAAATGCCAAACCTATTAACAGAAGAATGAGCCACATTAAAATAATTCTTGAAGTAAGTAAGTCAGTTAAAACAGTTAAATCAGTTGAAACAAAAAAATTAGAAGTTGGAAAACCCGCCTTCGTCAAGACTACGGCGGGCAAAGAAAAATAAATGGGACAAAAAGTTCACCCAAGAGGTTTACGTCTTGGAATAATATATAATTGGAATTCTAGATGGTTCTTTTCAAATAAAAGAGTTTTTAAAGATTCATTGATATCAGATTTGAAAATAAGAAAAGTATTGATGAATAAGATAGCTTTCTCTTCAGTAACTCAAATTGATATAGAGCGGGCAATCAATAGGATTACTTTGATTATCTATGCCGTTAAGGTTGGTATGATAATTGGTCGGGGTGGAAAAGGGTTGGAAGAGATCAAACAGTTTGTGCTTGATAATTTAAGAAAAGGTGAAAAGGTCAAAGAATTGAAGATCGATATTAAGATCGAACCGGTAAAACAACCATTTTTAAATTCTTATTATGTTGCTCAACTGGTTGCGGAGAAATTAGTAAAAAATTTTCCACATCGTTCTACCGTTCACAACGCTATGAACAAAGTGATGGAAGCCGGAGCTAAAGGAGTCAAAATTCAACTTGGTGGAAGAGTTGGAGGAGCAGAAATTTCCCGGCGCGAAAAATACTTTTTGGGATCGGTCCCAACATCAACGATTAGAGAAGATGTTGACTTAGCGAGATACCCAGCCCTAACAAGATCAGGATATGTTGGAGTAAAAGTTTGGATATGTAAGAAATAAATATGTTAGCACCCAAAAGACAAAAATATCGAAAACAGTTCAGAGGTACTTTCCGAAAAATTGCCGTTAAGGGTGATAAATTAAATTTTGGTTTTTATGGATTGAAGGCGATGAAAAGTGCTTGGATAAAAGATCGGGAAATTGAATCCGCTAGAGTTATTTTTGCCCGAGGTACCAGAAAAAGCGGTAAGTATTGGTTTAGAATATTTCCTGATAAACCATTTACTAAAAAACCACCAGAAGTGACCATGGGTTCAGGAAAGGGCGATGTTGCCTATTTTGTAGCCAGCGTCACACCAGGAAGAATTTTATTTGAACTAGATGGATTAACAAAAGAAGAATCAATAAAGGTATTAACCGATGTCGCATCAAAAATTTCAGTAAAAACAAAAATTGTAACAAAAGAAATATGAGAAAAAATACTAAAATATATAGCGAAAAGACAGTTAAAGAACTTGAAAAAGACCTTATTAAGTTAAGAGAAGAGATTGCTAAATTACGATTATCATTTAAAAGTAATCCCGCAAAGGATACAAATGTTTTGGCAAAAAAAAGAAAACAATTAGCAGTTTTATTAACAGTATTATCCCAAAAAAAAGAAGTATGAAAAAAACACTGATCGGAAAAATAGTTTCGACAAAGATGACAAAAACAGTCGTGGTTTTGGTCGAGAGAAAGCTAAGGCATCCTGTTTATCACAAAGTTATAATTCGACACAAAAAATTTAAAGCTCATAATGAAAAATTAAATTTGCAATTGGGTGATCTTGTCAAGATCGAAGAAACAAAACCAATCTCAAAGGATAAACATTTTATCGTGATTGAAAAATTAAATAAATAAAAAAATATGTTGCAACTAAGGTCAATGTTAAATGTCGCAGACAATAGTGGAGCCAAAATGGTTTCAATGATTGGTATGTCTAAAATGGGAAATAGAAAATTTGCCTATTTGGGCGAAGTAATCAATATTACCGTTAAAGTAGCTCAACCTTTCGGTTTAGTCAAGCAGGGTGAAGTCCACTGCGCGGTTATCGTCAGAACAAGAAAAGAAGTGAGAAGAAAAGATGGAAGTTATATTAGATTTGATGATAATGCCTGTGTTCTATTGGCCAGTAAAGAAGTTAAAGATCCAAAGGGAACCAGAATATTTGGACCTGTTGGAAAAGAAGTTAAAGAAAATGGTTTTTCAAAGATTGCAAGTTTGGCTGAAGAAATATATTAATATGAAAATCAAAAAAGGCGATAAAATAAAAATCACAGTCGGAAAAGATAAAGGTAAGAGTGGAGTGGTTGAAAAGGTTTATAAAAATTCTAATAAAGTATTGGTAACAGGAATGAATCTTTATAAAAGACACGTAAAGAAAAATGAAAAAATGCCACAAGGTGGAATTGTTGAAATTGCACGACCAATAAACATTTCAAAATTGAATCTTGTTTGTCCAAAATGTGCAAAAATAACCAGAATCGGATTTAAAGTCGAAAAAAACAAAAAGGTTAGAATTTGTAAAAAGTGCGATAGCAAAATATAAATAATATGTCATTTCAAGAATTTTACATGAAAGAAGTAGCACCAAAATTAACAAAAGAATTAGGTGTCAAAAATGTTATGGCCGTGCCTAAATTAATTAAAATTGCCATTAACGTTGGGGCAGGAGAAGCAGTAACCAACAAAAATGTCATCGAAAAAATACAGGAACAGATATCAACAATTGCCGGTCAAAAAACAATTATTACAAAAGCCAGGACCTCAGTTTCCGCCTTTAAGATTAGAAAAGGATTAGCAATTGGAGTCAAAGTGACCTTGAGAGGAAAAAGAATGTATCAATTTTTAGAAAAATTGATTAAAATAGTCATCCCTCGATTAAAAGACTTTCGAGGTATTCCTGAAAATAATATTGATCAGAATGGAAATCTCAACTTAGGTTTACCTGAGCAAATAATATTTCCAGAGATAGATTTCGATAAAATTGATAAAATAAGAGGTTTACAGGTAACCGTGGTTACAAATGCTAAAAATAAAGAAAAAGGAAAAAAATTATTTGAAATGTTAGGAATTCCATTTACGAAATAATTATGGCAAAAACGTCGAGCGTAGTTAAATTTTTGAAAAAACAAAAATTTAAGGTTAGGTTTCGCAATCGTTGTTCCATCTGTGGAAGAGCACGAGGATATATGAGAAGATTTGGACTATGTAGAATTTGTTTTAGAGAGAAAGCATTACAGGGAGATATTCCCGGAGTTAAAAAAATTTCACTATGAGTAGATCAAGTAAAAAAGGTCCTTATATTGACGACCGTTTAATGAAAAAGGTCCTCAAACAAAAGGAAACGAACGATAACACAGCCATTAAAACTTGGTCTCGTGCTTGTCAAATTCCACCTGATTTTGTTGGGCATAAATTTGGAATTCACAATGGAAGAAAATTTATAGAAGTTTCAATAACCGAAAACATGGTGGGCCATCGCCTAGGAGAATTTTCGATCACTCGAACATTCAGAAGCCATGGTAAAGTTACAAAGAAAGT
Organism: Candidatus Roizmanbacteria bacterium; assembly: GCA_902200405.1. GTDB lineage: Bacteria > Patescibacteriota > Microgenomatia > UBA1406 > GWC2-37-13 > GWC2-37-13. Next base: position 20,130 of record CABIKN020000023.1, read on the forward strand.
TGTTGAAGCAACATAAAAATATGGAAAATTCAATCATTGATCTAGTTATAAGAATTAAAAACGGGTATATGGCGAGAAAACCAACCATTATGTCACCACATTCAAAATATAAAGAAGCTATTTTGAAAAAATTATTGGCCCTTAAATTTATTGAAGGTTATTCGGTTGAAGGTGATATCAAAAAAAATATTGTTATCAATCTAAGTTATGAAGAAGGTGCTCCAGCCATAACCGATGTTAAAATATTTTCAAAACCAGGAATGAGACTATATATATCTTATAAAAATTTAAAACCAGTGCTAAGCGGCTTTGGATATTTGGTCCTTTCCACTTCAAAAGGTATCATGACAGATCGTGAAGCAAAAAAAGCAAAGTTAGGCGGAGAATTGTTATTTAGTTTTTGGTAAAAATATGTCAAAAATAGGAGAAAAATCAATTGTTCTATCAAGCGCGATAAACCTAGCTATTGATAATAATAAAGTTACCGTCAAAGGCCCACAAGGGGAAATGATCTTTGATGTGCCCAAAGAACTAACTTTAGTAAAAGATGAAAAAAATCTCAGTATTAAAAGAAATAATAATGATAAAAAGGTCAGATCATTACATGGGTTGTATCGACAGTTGATAGGCAATGCTATCTCAGGAGTTGAAAAACCGTGGGAAAAAAAGCTAGAAGTGGTTGGAACCGGTTATACCGTAAAATTACAAGGAGAAGATCTGGTTTTTAAAATTGGATATTCTCATCTGGTAACTTTTAAAAAACAACCGGGAATAAAGTATCAAGTTGAAGGAAATAATATGGTAACTGTTGCCGGATTCGATAAGCAAATGGTCGGACAGGTGGCATATCAAATAAAGATGATCAGAAAACCCGACGTCTATAAAGGAAAAGGAATTAGATACTTGGGTGAAAAGTTAAGAATTAAACCGGGTAAAAAGGCTAAAGCCGCAGGTGCCGCCGCCTAAGAAAACAATATGACAAATATAAATTTAGACAGAAAATTAAGAAGAAAAAGAAGAGTAAGTGCAAATATTCATGGCACTAGTGATAGACCAAGAATATCGATATTTCGTTCGAGCCGTTTTATCTATGCTCAGGCAATTGATGATATGGCAAGAAAAACGATCTCAACTTTTTCTATTTCAGATTTGAAGGCAAATGCTGATTTTAAAAAAGATAAAAAAAGTGAAGATTCTAAAAAAATTGGTATTGGGCTAGCTAAAAAACTTATAGAAAAAAAAATATTAGTTGGTGTATTTGATAGAGGATCTTACGCATATAATGGCCGGGTAAAGGCAGTTGCGGAAGGTTTAAGAGAAGGTGGATTAAAAATTTAATTTTCAAAAAATGTTTAATAGATACAGACAAGAAGATAAACAATTTCAGGAAAAAGTCGTTAAGATCAGACGAGTCTCTAAAAAAACCACAGGTGGTAATTATGTGACTTTTTCTGCACTCGTGGTTGTAGGGGACAAAAAAGGCAAAGTTGGAATTGGGTTAGGAAGATCACTTGAAGTTCCTCCAGCAATTCAAAAGGCGATCAGTTATGCAAAAAAACACATGATCACTGTTCCTATGAGAAATAAAACCATACCTCATGAGGTCAGAGTGAAATTTAAGGCCGCTAGAATATTATTAAAGCCAGCTCCGGAAGGAACAGGTCTAAAAGTCGGAAGCGTTACCCGCGTAATATTAGATCTAGCAGGAGTAGAAAATGCCTCCGGTAAAATAATTGGTTCAAGAAATCAAATTGTTAATACTTATGCAATTATGAAAGCTTTGAGCTTATTGCGAACAAAATTTTAATAATAATATGAATAATTTTTTATCTAATTTACCAAAAGTAAACATTCAAAAGAAAAAACGACTTGGTCGAGGATTAGGGAGCGGAAAAGGTTCTAAATCAGGACGCGGAACCACGAGACATCAAAAGGCTCGAGAAAGTATTCCACTTCATTTTGAAGGCGGTCAGGGTAGGATCGTGAAAAAATATCCATTAATGCGTGGTAAAGGAAAAAATAACTCCATCAACAAAAAAGCTTTTGTGATCGATCTAGAAAAGTTAAATGGATTAGCAGAAAATTCAATTGTAAGCAGAGAAACATTAATAAAAGAAAATATCATAACTAATGGAAATGAGAATCTGCCGATAAAGATCTTGGCCAACGGTCAGTTGAAAAAAAAGTTAATTGTAAAATTGCCAGTTTCTAAAAAAGTTAAGGAAGCTGTCGAAAAACTCGGCGGTACGATTGAACCCTGAAAAATGATCAAAAAAATAGTCGAAAAAATTAACATACTTCTCAAAGACCCTGAGTTAAAGAGAAAACTTTTATTTACTTTATTTATCTTCTTAGCCTTTAGATTTTTTGCATTTTTACCAGTACCAATAATTAATTTAGTAAAACTTCGGGAATTATTTTCACAGAATCAATTTCTTTCATTGCTTGATATATTTTCAGGAGGAACTTTAATAAATTTTTCTGTCATGGCATTAGGTCTTAATCCTTATATTAACGCCTCGATCGTTTTACAGATGTTAACAATGATGATCCCTCATCTTGAGAAATTGTCTAAGGAGGGAGAATTTGGAAGAGCTAAAATTAATCAATATACAAGAATGTTAACGGTTCCTTTAACAATAGTTCAGGCGATTGGTATCTTTATGCTTCTCAAAAACCAAAAAGTAATTGGAGTCTTGAGCCCTCTCGAATTTTTCTCATTTATTGTCACCATGGTCGCCGGGACATTTATCTTGGTCTGGTTCGGCGAACTGATCTCTGAATTCGGCCTAGGAAACGGCATATCACTTTTGATCTTTGTTGGAATAGTCGGCAGGCTTCATGTCCTTCTTGGGCAGACCGCAACAATATTTAACCAAGAAATTATATTTAATGTAATTATATTTTTAGCACTTTCACTATTTGTGATCGCAGCCATAGTCTTTATTAATGAGGCAACAAGAAGGATACCAGTGTTATACGCAAAAAGAATAAAAGGCAACCGAATGTATCAGGGCGCGACCAATTTCTTGCCTTTAAAATTAAATCAGGCCGGCGTCATCCCAATTATATTTGCCGTTTCATTTGTTCTTTTTCCACAATTAATCGGCAACTTTTTAAAGTATGTAAAAAATCCTGCCCTTGCAAGTATGGGTACTTTTCTCTCGACCGTTTTTTCCCCAACAGGTTTTTTCTATAATTTTTTCTATTTTTTCTTAGTGGTTGGTTTTACTTTTTTTTATACGATTATTGTTTTTAATCCGCAGAAAATATCTGAAGAAATTCAAAAGCAGGGAGGATTTATTCCAGGAATTCGTCCTGGTGTTGCCACAAAAGAATATTTACAAAGAATTTTATACCGGATCACGACGGTTGGAGCCTTATTTTTAGGTGTGATCGCGGTTATGCCAGTTTTAGTTTCGAAACTTACCGGTATGACCAATTTAGTAATTGGAGGCACGGGTATTTTGATAGTCGTTTCTGTAATTTTAGAAACATTTAAGAAAGTGGAATCACAGTTAGTGATGAGGAATTATGATAGATTTGTAAAGTAAATTATAATTTATAATTTTTACTATTATGGCTAAAAAAGGCTCAAGAATTGATGTTGGATTGGTCTGTGAAGTATGTCAGTCTGTTAATTACGTGGTTGAAAAAAATAAAGTCAATACAACCAGTGGTTTGAAGCTAAATAAGTTTTGTAAAAAATGCCGCAAGCATACAGCTCATAAAGAAAAAAAGAAATTGGATTAAAAATTCCTATTTTGAATATGAAATTGGTTTTAATTGGTATCCAGGGTTCTGGTAAATCAACTCAGGGTAATTTATTATCAAGACAGTTAAAAATACCATATCTTTCCACAGGTCACATCTTCAGAGAAATTGCTAAAGAAAAGACACAACTGGGCAGATATATAAAAGAGACAGTTAACGCAGGTCTTCTCGTTCCTGATGTTAAAACAATTGAAATAGTCAACAGTTATTTACATCGCCCCGAATATAGCAAAGGATATATCTTAGACGGATTTCCTAGGACTTTAGAGCAAGTTAAGGAATTTCAAAATAATGTCGATAAGGTTATCTATCTTGATATTTCCCAAAAGGAAGCCATCTGGAGATTATTTCACCGTGATGACAACACACGAAGTGATGAAACGCTACCAGCCCTAAAAAAAAGAATTAGCTTATTTTATAAATATACGGAACCGGTGATCGAATATTACCGAAAAGAAAATAAATTAATAGACATTGATGGGACAATGAAGATAGAAGAGGTAAATGGTGAAATTCTTAAAGGATTAGGGAAGCAATTGATTAAAAATCAAGTAACCAATTGGAAAAGAAAACAAAAAACTATTATAGCGATCGTCGGATTACCAGGAAGTGGAAAGACAGATGCGGCCGCCTTTTTAAAAAGTAAGGGCTTGCCAGTAATTTCCTTCGGCAAAACCGTTATCGACCAAATTAATCAAAAAAATCTTCCCCATAGTGAAAAAGTTCATAAAACGGTTAGAGAAGAATTGAGAGCAAAGCACGGTAAAGAAGCAATGGCGTTTTTGAACATGAGCAAGATTAAAGAAGCTTTAAAAAACAATTTAATTATAGTTATCGAAGGAATGCGATCTTGGGAAGAATACTTATACCTAAAAAAAGAATTAGAAGAAGTAAAATTAGTCATCGTCAGTATCTATTCAGAAAAACCTCTTCGATATAAAAGAATTTCAAAAAGAAATGATATGTCTGAGCATTATGGTGAGGAAAGAGACATTAACGAATTAGTTGGGATCAACGCCGGTCCAACCATTGCATACGCAGACCACGTGATCAAGAATAACTACTCAAGAGGTGAGTTTTATGACAAATTAGAATTAACATATCGTACAATTTATTTTTCATAAATGGTGAATTTAAAGTCGACCCAGGAAATTGCATTAATGACGGAGGGCGGAAAAAGGTTAAGGGCAGTTGTTAAAGAACTAACACCACAAATTAAGGCAGGAATAACTACTAAGGAACTAGATGATAAAGCAGAAGCACTAATAAAAGCACAGGGAGGAGAGTCCTCATTCAAGTCTGTACCTGGATATTTATTTAGTACCTGTACGCCAATAAATGAACAAATTGTTCACACAAAGCCATGTGACCGTGTTTTGAAGACTGGTGATGTTCTAACTCTCGATATCGGGATGTTATACAAAGGCTGGCATACGGACTATGCGATTACGACTGTTATTGGAGGAGAAAGCAAGGATCCTAAAGTAAATAAATTTTTAAAAATTGGAGAAGATACACTTTATTTAGCCATTAAAGAAGCAAAAATTGGGGGGAGACTTGGGTCAATCTCGAAAGTAATCGAAAGAGAGATCGTAGGTAATGGATATTTTATTATAAAAGAATTGACCGGACACGGAATTGGAAAAAAATTGCACGAAGACCCATATGTTTTCGGTTTTGTGGATCGACCTATTAACAAAACCGCCGTAATTAAGATAGGACTTGTAATAGCAATCGAGATTATTTATGCGATGGGAACAGAAACAATGGTCTATGAGGAAGATAATTGGTCAATAATTACGAAAGATCGGAGCCTGTCAGCCTGTTTTGAACACACAATTGCGGTTACAGACCAGGGGCCGATAATTTTGACATGAATATATAATAATTTTATGTTAAAATATAGACTTTATGAAGGATGATGTGATTACGGTTGAGGGAGAGGTAGTGGAAAATCTTCCCAACACCCTATTTAAAGTAAAACTTTTAAATTCGGAAAAGGTGATTTTGTGCTATTTGTCAGGAAAGATGAGGAAGAATTATATAAAAATACTTCCGGGAGATATGGTTAAGATAGAAATGACTCATTACGATTTAAATAGGGGAAGAATAACTTATAGAAAATAATTATGAAAATTCACTCATCAGTAAAGAAAATTTGTCCAAAGTGTAAAATAGTAAAAAGAAAAGGTAATTTATATGTTGTTTGTTTAAACGTTAAGCACAAACAAAAACAGGGCTGAGAGTCCATAAAGTAAAAAGTCTGTAAAGTCTTTAAAGCAAAACACTTTAGAAACTTTATAAACTTTATAAACTTTATAAACTAATATATGGCGAGAATGCTCGGAGTTACATTACCGGATGAAAAACGAATTGATTATGCCTTAACAATTTTGTATGGTATTGGTTGGACTAATGTAAAGGCCGTTTTAGCTAAAACCAATGTTAGTGCCAGTAAAAAAGTTAAAGAAGTGACAGAAGAAGAGTTTAAGAAAATTCTTGAAGTTATAGAAACAAATCATAAGGTTGAAGGATATTTAAGAGAAGCTATCAATGAAAATATAAAGAGATTAAGAGAGATCGGAAGTTATAAAGGAATACGACACGTTAGAGGGCTACCGGTCGACGGTCAAAGGACAAAATCTAACGCAAGAACCAAGAGGGGAAAGAGGAAGACAGTTGGAGCCTTAAAGAAAGAAATGTGGGCAAAGCTAGAACAAAACAAAACGGCTGATGCAGTTAAAACTAAAGAAACTAAATAAATTTATTAATAAATATGATAAAAAAACAAGCAAAAAGAAGTGTTATTAAAGGTAAGATTTATATTACTTCTACATTTAATAATACTTTAGTTACGATTACCGATGAAAGAGGCAATCCGATTGTTGTTGGATCGACAGGGATGCATGGTTTTTCCGGTACTAGGAAGTCAACACCTTATGCTGCAACTGTAACAACCGAAAATGCCTTAAAAAAAGCAGAGGAAAAATTTGATTTTCAAGTTGCAGATGTTTTAGTCAAGGGAATTGGGCCAGGACGCGAAGCATCTTTAAGAGCTGTCAAGGCATCAAGAATTGATATAAATCGAATTATTGATATTACACCGGTTCCTCACAATGGCGTGAGACCACCAAAAATTAGAAGAGTTTAATTTAAAAAAATATGAGGTATTTAGGTCCAAAAAATAGAATTTCAAGAAGAGAAGGCGTTGATCTAGAACTAAAAACAGTTGGTTCTAAATCTCATGCACGATTACTCAAAAAATTAAATGTCCCACCAGGGCAGCACGGCCTCCGTAAGCGAAAAAAAGTATCGGAAAGAGGTACTCAACTTCGGGAAAAACAAAAACTAAGATATATGTTTGGAATCACTGAGAGACAATTAAAAAATTACTATAAAAAGGCTAGTTTGAAAAAAGGAAATACAGCGTCATATCTATCTCATTCACTGGAATGCAGACTTGATAATATTGTATTTCATTTAGGTTTTGCCCCAACCAGAGCGGCTGCTCGTCAATTAATTTCTCATGGACATATCACTATTAATAAAAAAAGACTATCAATTCCTTCATACAAAGTCAGAGTGGGAGAGGAAATAAGCTTTGATGATGTCAAGACAACAAAAATTCCTTATATCGAAACTTGTCTTGATAATAAAGACCTCATCTTACCTTCATGGTTAGAAAAAAAAGCAATAGTCGGCAAGTTGATCGCCGAGCCAACTCAAGAAGTGATCGAAAAACTGATAAATCTGAGATTAATCATTGAATATTATTCTCGATAATTAATAGTTTCGACTGACGTCGAATTATAAAAAATATGTTTAGTCCAATTTTTTTCACCCATAAAACAGAAGAGGGTAATTACGGAAAGTTTGTTATTGAGCCATTGCCACAAGGTTTTGGTCAAAGTATGGGTCATGCCTTAAGAAGGACATTACTTTCCTCATTAAAGGGAGTCGCAGTGACAAATATTAAATTTGATGGTGCTCCACATCTTTTTTCCGTAATCCCAGGAGTAAGAGAATCCATTTTGGAAGTAATGCTTAATTTGAAACAACTTAAGTTTGACGTTAAAGAAGGTGGACCTTATAAGGTAAGTTTTGAAGGAAAAGGTACCAAAAAAATATATGCAAAAGATTTGGAAGGCGAAGTCAAACCAATTAATGGTGATTTCTATATTGCCGAAATGACCGATGATAAAGCTAAATTTTCTTTTGAAGCAATTGTTGAGGTCGGAGTCGGTTATTCAACAGTTGAAGATAGAGAAGAAAAAAAGACCGGTTATATTCCAGTTGATGCCTTTTTTTCACCAATCAAGAAAGTTAACGTTAAGGTTGAAGAAGCTAGAATTGGAAGAAAAGATAACTCAGATAGACTAATTATTGAATTAGAGACAGATGGAAGTGTTAAACCAGAAACAGCCATCAAAGAAGCATCTGAATTATTGACTCAATATTTCAGCTACCTTCTTTCCGGTAATGATAAGCCAGAATTAAAAAAGCAAACAAGTCTTGACGATGAAAAAAAAGAAGCTATTGATAAAAAATTATTTGAGATCATAATTGATGAATTAAATTTACCTTCAAGAGTAATCAATGCTTTGCTTCGAGAAAAGATTGAAACCGTTGCCGACCTAGTCAAGACCGGAAAAGAAAAATTGACAGGAATGAAAGGCGTTGGTAAAAAATCAATCGAATTAATTGAAGAAGAATTGAAGAAAATGGAAATAGAATTAAACTAATAAATATGAGACACGGAGTAAAAAAAATAAAATTCAGTAATGGTATAGATGCCAATCGTGCTTTGGTTAGAAAGTTGGCTGTCAATTTCTTTTTAAAAGGAAAATTGTCAACAACCTTATCAAAAGCAAAGGCAATAAAACCAGTTATAGAAAGATTGGTCGAAAAGATGAAGGTAAAGACAGAATCTAATCTTAACTATTTGAAACAAAAATTAGATAACAAGGAAGTTATAGAAATGGCTTATAGAGATATCGGACCAACAGTTGCAAAGATAAATGGTGGTTATGTCAGAGTGATTAAATTAGGACAAAGAGAATCAGATGGAGCGGAAACCGCAAGGATCGAATGGGTCTATCCGATTATTAAACAAAAATAATATGAATAAATTAACACAATCAACAAAACCAACTAAAGAAAAAAATGTTGTGCGAAACTGGCACTTAATTGACGCATCAGGAAAAGTACTAGGTAGATTAGTGCCTCAAATCATCAAACTAGTCCAGGGTAAGCATAAAACCAGCTATGTTCCAAATATGGACGTTGGAGACTATGTTGTTGTTATAAACGCATCCGAAATAGTAATAACCGGTAAAAAAGCATTACAAAAAGAGTATACAAACTACTCAGGTTATCCTGGAGGTTTAAAGAAAATTAATTTTGAAGATTTACTAAAGAAAGATTCCCGGGAAGTTATTAAGAGGGCTGTATCCGGAATGTTGGCTAAAAATAAGTTCCGCAGTGATAGATTAAATAGAGTTAATGTTTTTCCAAGAGCAACACACCCATTTACAAGTAAATTTATAAATAAATAATATGGCTAAAAAAATAAAGAACCTAACTTATTACGAAGCAGTTGGTCGAAGAAAACAGTCAGTGGCCCGTGTGAGACTTTACCTAATGAAAAAAGCAGCCGAAGTCTTAGTTGGCAAATCAAAGATAAAGGCAGGAGAGATATATATTAACGGTAAAAACATTGATGAATCATCTTTTAAAGCCTATAAAAAAAAGTTTTTATCAGTCCCGTTAACTTTAACTAAAAATGAAAGTAGATTTGCTGTCTCAATAATAGTAAGTGGTGGCGGTACAACCGGACAACTAGACGCAATGGTTCATGGAATATCCAGAGCCCTCTTAGTTGTTGACTCAGAAGCTTATAGAACGATCTTAAAAACTAGCGGTTTGTTAACAAGAGATCCAAGAAAGAAAGAAACAAGAAAAGTTGGTACAGGAGGAAAGGCCAGAAGAATGAAACAATCACCGAAGCGATAATTTACTTTTTTATTTATGATCCCTCTTTCCATAATTATTGTTTCTTTTAATACAAAAGAGATAACTAAGAAATGCCTTCTTTCACTTCATAAAAACTTTATCCGTTACCCTATAGAACATGAGATCATTGTTGTTGACAATGATTCGCGCGATGGATCCGTTAAATATTTTTTAGATTTAGAAAAAGAATGGAAAAATTTACATGTTATTTTGAATAAAAAAAACCTTGGTTTTGGAAAGGGAAATAACATTGGGCTGGCGAAAAGTAAGGGTAGATACGTTTTATATCTCAACTCCGATGCTATAGTTACTGATATCGATTTTCGAGACCTGATCAACTTAATGGAAATGAAAAAGGATATTGGGGCATTGACGGTAAAAGTAATGCTTTCATCTGGTGAGATTGATCCAGCCTCCCATAGAGGGTTTCCAACCATCTGGAGATCTTTGACGTATTTCTTAGGACTGGAAAAGATCTTTTTCAATATACCGTTATTGAATAAACTTTTTGGCGGCTACCACTTGGTCAACTTGAACTTAAATAATATTCATGAGATCGATGTTCTTACTGGTGCCTTTTTATTTACACGACGCGAAATTCTTGATAAATTTGGAGGGTTTGATGAAGACTATTTTGCTTATGGAGAAGATATAGAAATGGCTTTTCAGATAAAGGAATTAGGGTACAAGATCATTTATTATCCATTATGGAAAGTTCTTCATTTAAAGTCGGTATCGGGATTGAAGAAAAATGATTTGAACATCAGAAGAAAGACAAATTATTATTTCTACGATTCAATGAAGATATTTTATGACAAGCATTATGCTATGGATCACAGTTGGTTAACCAATAAATTGGTATATTTAGCGATAGATGTTAAAAAAAAACTAAATAAATGAAAAAAATCGGAATCGATGCTCGATTATATTCTCAAACGGGGGTAGGAACTTACTTAAAGAATTTGATTTACTACTTGGAAAAAAAGATTCCAAATGACGAGACGTTTTATATATATTTATTGCCGGAAGACTTTGATAAACTTTCATTAAAAAACACAAATATTATAAAAAGAAAGGTAAACTACCGCTGGCACACATTGGAAGAACAGATAGGCTTTGCTTTAACCCTTTACTTCGATCGCCTTGACCTAATGCATTTTACTTATTTTAGTTACCCAATATTGTATTTCAAAAAATTTATTGCGACCGTCCATGATGTTACACCCTTGTTATTTAAGACTGGAAAAGCTTCAACTAAAAATAAATTAATTTATCACATAAAGCATCTATTTTTTAGGATAATTCTTCGTTGTCAGATAGAGAGGGCAATTAAAATAATTACCCCTACCAATTTTGTTAAAGAACAATTGGAATATATTTATGGAAAGCAACTGGCTCAAAAAACCAGTTCAATTTATGAGGGTGTAAATTATCAGATATTGAAGTCAAAAGAAAACAATGATCTTGCTAAGAAGTTTAACAACTTTTTTATTTATGTTGGTAATTTTTACCCTCACAAAAATGTTGAAAAATTAATTGATGCTTTTAAAAATATAAATAAAAAATATAAATTAATTCTTATTGGTCCGAAGGATTTTTTTACAACAAGAATACTTCGATGTATCGATACATCGAAGCAAAATAAAAATATTTTATTATTAACTAATTCTTCACTTGCTGACTTAGTATTTTTTTATAAAAATGCCATGGCCTTAATTCACCCGTCTTTGTCTGAGGGTTTTGGATTGCCGTTAATTGAAGCGGCTTATTTTAATTGCCCAATAATTGCCTCAGATATTAAAGTTTTTAAGGAATTATTGGGTAACAACTACACATCTTTTAACCCGAACGATGTCAATGATATTACTGAAAAAATAAAAACTTTTATCGATAAAAAGCCTAAATTAGATCACGTAAATATCACCGGTAAATATTCTTTTGAAAAAATGGCCGATGAAACAGTTAGAATATATAAGGAGGTCTTATATGGAAATTGACAAACAAACAATTCTTAAATATCTGGCCCTTTTCGGATTAATTGTTTTTGTTCTTTTATTGATTAGTTTTCAATTCCTTTTTGCCCTTGTTGTTTTGATTGTTGCAATTGCTTCATGGCTGTTGTCAAAGAAAGACCCTTCCGTTTAGCATATTAATACGTCTATCGTAAAAAATATATTGCTCCAATAAGTCAAACAATCGTTTTTGTAGGTTATAAGCGATTGACAAAATTTAAATCAAATAATATTTTATTTTCATGGCCCAAATATCTAAAAGAAGTATTGATCAAAAAAAATTAACTCGTATAAATGAACTATTTTTTGATTTGTTACTTACAATGTCTGATAAACAAGAAGTTGATGAAGTTTTAAACGAACTATTAACCCCTACCGAAAAAACCATGATTGCAAAACGAGTGGCGTGTTTTTATCTACTGATAAAGAAAGTACCGATTTATGAAATTGAAGATACATTAAAAATATCAACGTCGACAGCAACGTACTTTAAACATTATCTCGATCGTTCGATAGTAATAAAAGATTATTTATCAAATAAATTAAAAAATGAAAAACTTAAACATTTATTTGAAGATATTTTTGTAGACATATTTTACGGAACATTAAAAAAAGGCTCTAACTGGTCAGAAGATAAAAAAAGATATTACCAACATCAACGAAAACGTCAGCAACCTTTTGATAGATAGTAATACTTCGATGTATCGATACATCGAAGTATTTAGCTTATTTACATTTTACTCTGAAGAAATAATATTCGTTTGTTTCATTACCCAGAGCTTCAATTTTGTGTTTGGTGTTTGCAGGGATAGTGATAATATCCCCAACCTGATAATTGACAACTTCGTTACCGCAGTGAAATTTTCCAATACCTTTTAAGACGACATATATTTCATCAATATCTTTATGTTCGTGCCAGTCAAATATTTTTCCTACTTCCAGAAATCCTTTGGTAAATGCTTCAAAGTAAGGAGAAGTTAGTTTATCAGCCGTTACCAGTAACTGTCTTGAACCTGAACCGCCATGAGCAGTTTCTATAGTGATATCTTTAATATTTTGTTTTGTAAACTTCATTAATAAAATAATATCACAAGGGAGATTGTTATAATAGAGACTATGGTAAATCAGAAAAAAGTCGCCATTGTTTATGACTGGATTGATAAGTGGGGAGGAGTGGAGAGGGTCTTATTGACACTGCATGAAATGTTTCCCGATGCGACTTTTTATACTTCATATTATGACAAAGAAAAAGCTGACTGGGCAAAAGATTTAAAGATTAAAACATCATTTCTACAAAACTTTCCAAGTTTTATTAAAAATAGCAGGATTCTTTCTTTTATTTTTTATCCATTTGCTTTTGAATCATTCGATTTTTCCGAATATGATTTAGTCATTTCTATCACATCTTCTTTTGCAAAGGCAATTATTACCAAACCTGGAACACGGCATATTTGTTATTTACTTACGCCAACTAGGTATTTGTGGAGTCACGAGCGAGATTATTTAGGTAATAAGTTTATTAAATATTTATTAAGTGGCTTGTTGAACATGTTTAAAAATTGGGATAAGGTTGCCAGTCAACGACCGGATAAGATTATTTCTATTTCAGAGACGGTTCGGGAACGTTGTAAAAAATATTATAATCGGGATTCTGAGGTTATATATCCGGGATTTGATGAAGAATACTGGAACAACATTAAGTCAAAAGTCAAAAGTCAAAAGTCAAAAATACAATTAAAAAGTAAAAAGTTTTTTTTGGTAGTTTCAAGATTAGAGCCTTATAAAAAAATTGACTTAGCGCTTCAATCGTTTAATCGATTGAAGTATAGTTTAGTCATTGTAGGAAAAGGCAGTCAAAAAAATAAGTTAAAACAGATAGCTGGGAAGAATATTATTTTTTTATCAAAACTATCTGACATTGAATTGGGGGATCTTTATTCAAAGGCACAAGCCTTAATTATGCCGCAGGAAGAGGACTTTGGATACGTATCGCTTGAGTCACAATTCTTTAACTGCCCGGTAATTGCATATAAAAAAGGCGGAGCAGTAGAAACAATAATTGATCGAAAAACCGGGTTATTTTTTGAGGATCAAACCGAACAAAGTCTATGTAAGACGGTTGAAAGATTTAACAAAATTAAGTACAATTTAAAGGTTGGAGTAAAAGAGTTTGGTGCGAAGAATGTGGAAAAGTTTAGTAAAGCAATATTTATAAAAAAAATTCAAGAAAATTTATGAAAGTAATCATATTTGCCGGTGGAACCGGTATAAGGCTATGGCCATTATCAAGACGAAAGTCTCCTAAACAATTTGAAAAAATAGTAGGAAACAAATCAACATTGCAATTGGCAGTTGAAAGATTGACTCCTGACTTTGATTATTCAGATATCTATATCTCTACCAATTTATTATATGTAGACATCGTTAAAAAACAACTCCCAAAAATTCCTGAGGCCAATTTTCTTTTTGAACCAGAAAAAAAAGACGTTGCACCGGCAATAGCCCTAGCGTTGGGAATAATTTCAAAGATCAGTCCGAATGAGCCGGTCGCGATCCTTTGGAGCGATCATTTGGTCAAGCAAGTTGCCTTGTTTAAAAAAATATTAAAATTAGCAGGTTCGGAAATTAAAAAAAATCCAAACAAAATTGTTTTTATAGCTAATAAACCGCGTTTTCCCAGTACAAATTTAGGATATATCCATATTGGGGAACAAGTAAAAAAAGAAGAAAATATAAATTTATACAAATTTGAAGGGTTGAAATATAAGCCAAACGAGGAAACAGCGAAGAAATTTTATAGATCAAAAAAATACGGTTGGAATTTAGGATATTTTGTTTCGAGCGCTGATTTCTTATACAAATATTTTCAAAGATTAGCACCAAATATTTATAACAACACCGAGTCTATATTAAAAAATTATGGTAAGCCAAACTATCAAATTTTTTTGAAAGAAAACTATGGGAAAGTCGAAAGCATTAATTTTGATAATGCGATCTTGGAAAATTTGGATAAAAAGGACGCCTACGTTATTGTTGAAGAAATTGGCTGGAGTGATATTGGTAGCTGGGAGGCGCTTAAGGAAGCATTACAATTAAAAACAGAAAAAAATGTCATAAACGGGCGAGTGTATTTGGACAACGTTCAAGACTCATTGATATACAACTATGACGAAAGCAAGGTAGTTGTTGGAGTTGATCTAGAAGAGCTAATTATCATCAATACTCAAGACGCGATATTGATAACCAAAAAAAATTCGATGGGAAAAGTAAAAAAAATAGTTGAAAGTTTTCCCGGAACAGAGCATGAAGGTCTTGCTTAATTATTATGACTGATTATTTAACAAATGAAGAATATCAGAACGGTTTTAAAAGAACGGTAGATATCGTTGGTGCGCTTTTTTTGTTGATATTATTTTTTCCTTTAGCTATTTTGATCTCCTTATTAATAAAGATCAATTCAAAAGGACCTATCTTTGCAGATGTTCCAGAAAGAATAGGAGAAAAAGGGAAAAAATTTAGGATGTATAAATTTAGATCCATGGTTAATAATGCCCATTTTTTGCTCCGAACAGATCCGCGATTCAATAAATTATTTGAAGAATATAAAAGAGGTAGTTACAAATTAAAAAAAGATC
Organism: Candidatus Roizmanbacteria bacterium; assembly: GCA_902200405.1. Taxonomy (GTDB): domain Bacteria; phylum Patescibacteriota; class Microgenomatia; order UBA1406; family GWC2-37-13; genus GWC2-37-13. The sequence continues at coordinate 35,563 of CABIKN020000023.1, forward strand.
CACGCGTGACAACAGTTGGTAAATTTATCAGGCGCCATTCGATCGACGAAATTCCTCAGCTATTAAACGTTCTGAAGGGGGAAATGAGTATCGTTGGCCCAAGAGCTTACTATCCAGACGAACTAGAAAATCAGTTAAGCAAATATCCACATACTAAAAAATTAGTAAATAAGGTTTTGTCCGTTAAGCCGGGAGTAACCGGTCTTTGGCAGGTGACCGGCCGGTCGGAAATAAACTTTGACAAAAGGATCATGATCGATGCGGACTATGTAAAAAACATGTCATTGTGGAATGATCTGAAGATTATGTTTTTGACACCAGTTATAATGATAAGTGGGAAAGGCGCAGTGTAATTAAAAATTGAATATCAAAAATATTATGAGAAGAAACAAAAAGAAAAATGGTTTGATTCTCTTAGTCGTATTATTAATTCTTGGTTATTTTTTTGTTTACAGACCAGTTGTTAATATCAAAGTAAAAGCTAACATTGTTATTGCTTCGGCTAAGGAAATGAAATCGATCTTTGCTAAGAACGATATTGAGCTATTAAAAACAAAGTTAGACGATTTTTCTAATAAATACCAGAATCTTGAAAAGGCTGCTAAACCAATCTATTGGGCTTCTTTTATTCCGTATGTTTCCGACCTAAAGAATGGCTTAGTTGCAGGTAATTATTTAATTAATGCAGCAAAGGAAACTATTACAACGATCGAACCTTACGCGGATTTAATTGGTTTTAAAAAGGGTGAAAAGTCTTTCTCGGAGAAGTCTGCTGAAGATAGACTACAGACAGCCGTTTTGACCTTAGATAAGATGGTCCAGAAAGTTGATCCGATCACGGAAGATATTAACCAAGCAGGAAAAAGCATTGCCAAGATTAATCCAAACCGCTATCCAAAAAAAATCGGCAAACTTGTACTTCGAGAAAACATCGTCAACTTTAAAAATCAGTTTGAGGGAATGACCGAGCTTTTTGTTAATGCAAAACCACTTATCAAAAAACTGCCAGAAATTCTTGGAAGCCAAGAAGAAAAAACCTATTTGATCTTGTATCAGAATGATAAGGAAAGACGGGCCACCGGTGGCTTTCTAACTTTCTACGCAATATTTAAAATTAAAGATGGCAAAATGACCATCTATAGATCTGATGATATTTATTCTCTCGACGCCTCAATTGGCGATCATCCAGCTGCCCCTCCAGAAATATTAACCTATCATAAAGGAGTCAGTAAATTCTATCTCCGCGATAGTAATCTATCGCCAGATTTTGTTCAGTCAGTCAAACTATTTGAAAGTCTTTATCAAAAAAGTGGAGCCAAAGTTCAATATGACGGGATTATTGCCATGGATTCAAAAATATTAGTTGATATGCTGACAATATTTGGGGATGTTGAGGTTTCCGGCATAAAGTTTAGTGCTCAGATGGATCAAAGATGTGATTGTCCGCAAGTAATTTATACTCTTTTTGATCTAGTTGATAGACCTGTTGGTTATTTGAAAGAAAATAGAAAGGGGATTCTTGGAGACCTGATGTATAAGCTATTTTATAATGCAATTGGTTTTTCGCCTTCAAAATATTGGGGAACTTTAATTCAAACCATGTCAAAGAATCTTGAAGAAAAGCATATTTTGGTTTATTTTAATGATCTAGAGACTCAACAATCTTTGGAACAGTTAAATTTTGCCGGAAGAATTAGAGACTATCAGGGTGATTATTTACATATAAATAACGTAAATTTTGCCGGAGCTAAATCGAATATGTTTGTTAGCGAAAGTATCGACTCAAAAACCAATGGGAAAGAAAGAGAGGTTGTGATTGTTTTTCGAAATCCTTACCCAGCTTCAGACTGTAATTTGGAAAGAGGCGGACTTTGCTTGAATGCCGTTCTTCGCAACTGGATCAGATTTTATGTTCCACAAGGCTCAAAGCTGGTTAGTTTTGATGGCTCATCTAAAAAAGTCCAGTCATATGATGAGTTAGGAAAAACGGTCTTTGAAGGCTTTTTAGGAGTTCCCACCCAGGGACAAGCGACAGTAACTCTTAAATATACCTTACCTTCGAATATTGATACGAGCAACTATTCTTTACTTGTTCAAAAGCAGGCGGGAGTAGAGGAACAAAAATTAAAAGTAAGTTATAAGAATAAAACTTTATTTGATGGCATGTTGAGAACCGATAAAGTAATTAAATAAATGAGTTTTAATTCGAGAAGCTTAAAGACCGAGGCGGTCGTTTTGAAAAAGAAAGATCTTTTGAATAAGGATGTTTTGATCAGTCTATTTACTCAGGATCTAGGTCGACTGACAGTCTTTGCTAAAGGGGTTAAAAAAATAACCAGCCGGCGCTCTCCCCACCTTCAAACAGGTAATTTAATAAATATTCTACTCAGCCATAGAAATGATCACTACTATTTGCAAGAAAGCGAGATAATCTCTGGTTTTTCTGAACTAAAAAAAGAGAGTGGCAAAGTTGAACAGCTCTATTCATTTTTATTTGTTTTAGACCGCATTCTTCCGGAGCAGCAAAAAGAAACGAAAATATATAACTTAACCAAAAACTTTTTGATAGATCTATCAAAACCACTTAGATCAAAGACAATTATTATTAAATATCTAACCGATGCTATGAGGTCGATGGGCTATCTGGATAAAGAAGTCAGCCGGGCTGAACTAAAATCATTAATTGAGGAAATTATTAATGAAAAAATTCCCTCACTTACGTTATAATAATAATGTTAATAAAAAGCTCGATATCGAAATTTTTTGACGGAAAACATTAAACCGCAAAAAATTTAATATCTTCGCTTTTATTTATTGTTTTTATGGATAATATAATTGCTTTAGCCAAGAGACGGGGATTTTTCTATCCTTCATCGGAAATTTATGGGGGATTGGCTAATACTTGGGATTTTGGTCATTACGGCGTGCTCCTTAAGAACAACCTGCGGGATGCGTGGATCAAGAAGTTTATCTTAGAAAGACGTGATATCGTCATGGTCGACTCTTCGGTTATTTTAAATCCAAAGGTTTGGGAAGCTTCCGGCCATGTGACCGGTTTTAACGATGCTTTAGTTGACTGTAAGCAATGTAAATTCAGGACCCGTGCTGATCATTTGATCGAAGCCAAATTAAAAGATATCAAAGTAGAAGGTCTACCGGTTGAAAAATTGAGCGAGATAATTAAGACCAATAAATTAAAGTGTCCACACTGTGGATCATTAGATTTAACCGATGTCAGAAAATTTAATCTACTTTTTGAAACCAAGATCGGAATGGTTGAAGATAGTAAATCAACCGCATATCTACGGGGAGAGTTGGCTCAAGGAATTTTTATGAACTTTAAAAATGTTATTGATACGATGCGAGTCAGAATGCCTTTTGGAATTGCGTCAAATGGGATCTGTTTTAGGAATGAAATAACACTGGGTCAGGGTGTTTTCCGGACCTTACAATTTGATCTGATGGAATTTGAATATTTTATCCGCCAAGAAGATTGGGAAAAGACGTTTGAAACATGGAAGAGCGAGATGTGGAACTTTGCCCTTGAACTCGGATTGCAAAAAAATAAACTAAGATGGCGTGAACATGAGGACTTTGAAAGATCTCATTATTCAAAAAAAACTATGGATGTTGAATACGAATTTCCTTTTGGTTGGAAAGAAATGTGGGGATTAGCATATAGGACCGATTATGATTTAAAAAATCATATGAAAAAATCGGGAGTTGACTTGAGTTACAGAGACCCAAAAACCAACGAAAAACTTGTACCTCACGTTATTGAGCCAACTTTTGGACTTTCAAGATTATTAATAACGATTCTTATAAATGCATATCACGAAGAAGAAGTTAACGGCAAAAAAAGAATAGTTTTAAAATTAAAACCAAGCTTATCACCGGTTAAAGTCGCCATATTTCCCCTGCAAAAGGATGAAAAGTTGAAAACGAAAGCTTTAGAGCTTCTTAATAATCTAAAAAAGACTTATGTCTGCGAGTTTGATGATTCTGGAAATATTGGCCAAATGTATAGGCGGCAGGATGAAATCGGTACCCCATATTGTGTTACAATAGATTATAAATCGATCGAGGATGGCACGGTCACGATAAGGGATAGGGACACAATGAAACAGGAGCGAATCGAAACAGATAAATTAGCGGGTTATTTATCGGAAAAATTAGCAATTTAATGAAAATATGAAACTAAATCGTAAACAAATAATGATATTGGGAGGAATTTTTTTATTATTGGTTTCTTTTTTCGGATATAAGTATTTGATAGGCCGAAAGCCAGCTGTTAATAATAATGAACAAACAAATCCATCTGATAATATTTTTCCGACGGTTGATAGTTCGGTAAAAGTGAACCTAAAATCTATAAGAAAAGGTGAGGCGGTGCTTTCAGTAAATGATGCCCCAAACGGGACTAAGTCCATAGAATTTGAAATGAGCTATCTGGTTATCAATGAAGATACGGGTGATGGAGGCGGAAGTGTTTCTCAAGGCGCTATCGGAAAATGTTATGAAGTAAAAAGTGTCTGGGAATGCGGCGAACCTTCTCCGACCGGACGCAAAATAATCTTAGGCACCTGTTCATCTGGTGTTTGTCGATATCATAATATTTCAGAGCCGATCAAAATTTCATTAAAATTTTCAGGAAGCTATGGAGACAAGATGTTTACGAAAGAGTATGAGTTATAAAGCAATTAATTTTAAAATTTAATATTTAGAAGGGGGTGTTCTTAAGTTCATGCCAATAATTAAATCAGCAATAAAAAAAGTCAGAAAAGATAAAAAAAGAACCAAAGTAAATGATCTTTATACCAAAGCCTATCAAACTACTCTAAAAAAAATAAAAAAAGGCGGAGGCGATGTAAAAAAATTAGTCAGCTTATTTTACTCTCAAATTGATAAAGCAGTCAAACATCATGTAATTCATAAAAATAAAGCAACAAGATTAAAGTCCATAGTCGGTAAAAAAGTTTCAAAAAAGAAATGAGATACAAAATAAATTTGATGCAAAAAAAAGAGATAAGCCTAATAGATAGGTTGACTTTTTTTGGCTTAAATTATTTACGATATATTATCGTCATAACTCAATTAATTGTAATTGGGGTCTTTTTTTATAGATTTCAAATTGATCAAAGGATCATAGATCTGAAAGAAGGGGTCGAACAGAAAAAAGAAATTGTTAAGATTGTTTTACCACTCCTAAATGAAGCGGTCAGGATCGATAAAAAGACTCAAATTATAGAAGATACACTTGCTCAACAAAAAAAATTCAATGGAATGTTTGACTATTTTATATCCGCATTTCCAGAATCAATCGTTTTAACTAATTTGGAAATAAAAGGCGAGACGGTAAAAATTATGGGAGATGCAAGTAATCCTCAACATCTACAATCTTTTTATTCATTACTAAAAAAAGAAAATAAATTCAAATTGGTAAGCCTACAAAGTATAAGGAAAACAGAAATTGGATATAATTTTGTTTTGGTTTTAGATAATTTTACAGATATCTAAAAAATTATGGACTTAAAAAAAATATCAAAATCAATTTTCGAAAAAAAAACCGCCGACTATCTTTTTATTATTTTTTTTCTTCTCATCTTTTCTATTTTTATCATTTTTGCAATAAAACCATCACTTACGACGGCTTATTCCTTAAAAAAAGAAGAAGTTGATCTGACAAAAATTGACCAGGTTTATGAAAAAAAAATAAGTAGCATTACTTTAATCCAATCACAGATAGAAGCGAATAGAGATAATCTGCCATTACTAAATCAATCGATATCAGAGCACCCTGAGGTAAATAAGATAATTGAAGACATAAAAAAAATAGCCGATAAAAATTCTATATTTATCAATAAGGCTAATATTGTTGATATTAATTTTTCTAAAACAAATAAAGAGAAACAAAACGTCAGATTAAAAATGGAAGTAACTACCAGCTTTAAAGATCTGAGATCGTTCATGACAGAAATACTTGATCAAAGAAGATTGAAATTAATAGATGAGATTTCAATAAGCAGAGATAAAGAAGCGACGGACTCAGGAAATTTAAAAGTAAACTTAACAATTAATGGTTTTTATCTATGAATAGAAAAGAAGTGCTACTATTATCGATAGGAGTTTTTTTAACAGTAATTGGTTGGTTGGTCGCCGATATATATCATGCTTCAACTGAAGATAAAATAAAATCAAGGATAAGTTTACCACAGGTTTATCAATACAAAATTAGTACGGAACTATTAGAAGCTTTAAAAAATAAAACTGAATAATTATGATATATTCTGACCTCTATCTACATAAGGAAAATAAATTACCGACAGTGATCGCTGTTTTGTTTGTGTTCTTGATCACGATCTTTTTTTCGAGATTTTTTTTGGGAATGGCCGGATCTTCTAAGGCATCTTTGAAAGTAGCAAAGCGAGTGGAAATAGTAAATTTATCTCCAACTCAGGCTAGTATTTTTTGGCAGACAGACAAGCAAGAATCCGGTTGGGTTATTTATGGTGATATGGAAAATAAGGAAAGAAAGATAGTCATTGATGAAAAAGACCTCAATAATGTAGGTGAAAACAAAGGTAAATACATTACACATTTGGCGACGCTCAAAGAGCTGCTCCCAGGGAAGAAATATTTTTTCAAAATTGTAACTGATAATAATGAGATCATTGTCCAACCAGATGGGAGGTCGTTTAGTTTTACTACACCTCAAAGTAATCTAAATAGCCTGCAGAATATCAGTCCGGCTTTCGGTAGAGTTTTACGATCAAATTCTGTTGATCCTTTGATCAACTCCTATATTATTTTAAGTGTTAAAAATGGATATCCGCTTTTAACTCAGATAAAAACAGAGGGAGACGGTAGTTGGCTTGTCCCATTGAATCAGATGTATACTAAGGATAGTCAAAACGTCTTAACCATATCAGATACGGATAAATTGATCATAGAAATTATCACCAATGAAGGTGAAAGTCTTACCATAACGACCATAAAATCTAAAATTTCTCCTTTACCTCAAACAACGGTTTTTCTTAAAGACAAAAATATTTCTTTCGTCGAAGATGAAAAGGTTTTGGGTGTTTTTACAAATACAGCTACTGCGCCAAGTAATCAAACGGAAATTATCTATCCAAAAGAAGGTTCATTAATTCCGGGAAGTATTCCTCTTATAAAAGGAGTGACGTCGCCAAAAACTCGAATTGAAATTACCGTTAATTCTAAAAAAACTTATGCAGCCGTTACTACAAGTGATGCTGAAGGAAATTGGAGTTATCTTCTTCCTGAAAATCTGGAATTAGGGCCTCATACAATTGTGATAAAAACAAAAGATACAAGCGGGAAAGAAATTATAATAACAAGAAAGTTTACAATTATAGCTCAACAAGGAAATGAGGGGAGAGTCTTGGGTACGGCATCGGGTGCAGCCACAATTGCTCCAACATCTGTATATAATTTACCAACATCGGCTGCCTCCTCAGCCGCTACGATGACTCCAGCCCCTCCGGTCAGCGGAAGTAATTTTTTGGGAACAATTTTTAGTAGTTTGTCGTTGATTATCATTGGCGGGGGAATTCTTCTTGCTTTCTGAGTTAGTTTTTAGTTAAAATGATTCTATGGATGTCTTTACATTGCTATCATATATTAATAAAGTAAGCTTGATTGCTTTTTTTATTACAACAGCTGTGGTTGGCTATCAGATCTACATATTAAAAAAAGAAAAATCCAAAGAAAAAGCGCCTTCGATCCCTGATTTTCAAGAAAATAATAATCTTAATATGGTCGCCAATTTTACCAATCTCCCAAATTCATTGACGAAAAAGGAGCTTAAGGCGGTCAACTATTCAAAAACGGTTTTGATAAGTATCTCAGTACTTACAGTGATCGTCATAGTTTTTGTTATCTCATTAATTGGTAGAAATAGCTCATCAAACGATCAAGCTTTAGTTAGTCCGACACCTGTCATTTCAAGAACTCCCACAGCTCCTGCAATACGTCGAACAGTTTTTCCAACACCGGTCGATAATTTAACACCAACAATGGTAGCGACTTTATCAGCCTTATTAATAACTCCGACTGTCGAAGCATCACCTTCGCCAATGTTGAAAGAAGCAGTGGAGGCGACCCCGACCGAAATTATTTTGGCAAAAGCCACAACTTTAACGCCGACTGTAAGTATAAGTGTAACTCAAAAGCCCCTTACGGTTCTTCCGGAAACTGGCAGTGTTGAAAAAGGACTTCTTATTATTGGAGTGGCCATCTCAACGATCTTCTTTTCTTTTTGGTTTTAATTCTTCACAGTTTGTTTTCTGAGAAAGCCGACAGTCAATATATCTATGGACGATTTTGATGTCATCGTCAACTGGAATTAAAACCCAAAGTCCGTCAAATCTGCTAAGGTTAGTTTCGGGATTTATAAAAAAATCTTCAGAAAGCAAGATTTTATCTTGGGTAAAATTTTTCCTAAAAACAATATTTTTAAAGATCACCGCCAGCTGTTGATTATTAATATCCCGTTTCACCAGTTTATTTGTCAGATCATAAAGCAGCTGATATTGGCTTATATTCGGTTTTTTTGCAAAAGCGATCAGTCGGTTTTTAATGCCTTCAATGATTTTTTGCTGTCTCTTTTCCCGGGCAAAATCGGTGCCTTCAGAGCCTATTGAATGCCGGGACCTAGCAAAATTTAAAGCAGTCTCTCCACCCATAAGAGTTATTCCTTCATCAAAACGAATATGTTTGTACCGGCACGGAAAATATTTCCAGATCTCCTCTTCAGATGGATATGATTCTGTAAATTTTTGAATGTCCTCTTCAGAATGACCACAAGCAGGAGGCTCTTTTAGGCTATCATCAGGAATAGGAAATGCATAATCGTCAAATGTTTTTTCAACATTAACCTCAATGCCGCCAAGAAAGTCGATCAGCTCTTCAAACTGACTGAAGTCGACAGCGGTCGCATAATGAATTGGCTGTCCAACAATAGTTTCAACTTCGGCTTTAGCCAAAATGAATCCCGACCCTTTTTTCTTAGCTTCGCCATATGCATAGGCGGAATTAATTTTATCGCGTAACGCTTCGCTCCAAACATCGCGGGGAATAGAGATGGTCGTCATCTGATTAGTTTTCAAGTCATAACTAAAGACTATGATCGAATCGGATAGGTTTGGTCCTTCGCGGCCGTTCCCGGTAATTCCAAGAAAAAGGATATTGACGTGATTGTTATAAGTTTTTAAGCCGGACCGAGAAAATAAGGTCTTGAACGGTGAGACCTGAAGAGTTTTGGTGACGAAAATATAGTAAGGACATAAGATAATTACAAGTGCTATTAAAATTAGAGAAATGAAAATAATTACTTTAGATTTGAGAGGCATATTTCAAACAATTTATTGTTTATAATTATACTTCATGGATCTTACTATTCTTAAACATTTAAATAAAAAACAAAAAGAAGCGGTCATAAATTACAAAGGACCAACCGTCATTTTGGCGGGGGCCGGGTCTGGGAAAACAAGGGTATTGGTGACCAAGGTTATTTATCTTGTTAAAGAAAAAAAAATTAATCCTTCGTCAATTGTCATGTTGACATTTACCAACAAAGCGGCCGCTGAAATGAAAGAAAGAATTGCTACTCAACTTGAAGGCAAGTCTAATCTGGGATTTGTGGGCACCTATCATTCTTTTTGTGTCAGGGTACTACGGCAATTTTGGGAGTCGGCCAACTTAGATAAAGATTTTATCATCTATGATGATAACGACCAAAAAACTTTGATCAAACAAATAATTACGGATAAAAAGCTAGAAAAAAAGACTCCCGGATATTTTTCTTATTATATTTCCCTCGCCAAAAATCAGATGATCACTCCGGAGAATTTTCTAGAAAACTTTAAATTTCATCAATCAGCACTCGTCGCCGATGTTTACTTTCACTATCAAAAAAAAATGGATGTAAATCATGGGGTAGATTTTGACGACCTCCTTATTAAAACCGTTCAGCTTTTTCAAAAACATAGACAAGTGTTGGGATATTTTCAAAATAAATTCCAGTATTTTTTGGTGGACGAATTTCAGGATACTAACTTTGTCCAGTATTTACTTACCAAGTTATTGGCAGAAAGATCAAAAAATGTTACCGTCGTTGGAGATTTTTCCCAGAGCATATATTCTTGGCGGGGAGCCGATATTACTAATTTAAAAAAGTTTGAAAAGGATTTTTCCGGATCGAAAACTTTTTATCTTGAGGAGAACTACCGGTCAACCCAAAAAATTCTTGACTTTGCCTTTAATATTATTTCAAAAAATTCCACCCATCCGATCCTTCATTTATTCACCGATAACAAGCCCGGAGAAGAAGTGACTTTTTATCAGGCCGGCAACGAACAGGAGGAAGCGATCTATGTGGCAGAAGAGATCGTCCGGTTGATCAGTATTAATAGCAAATTAGAGCCTCCAAATTTTGCCATCCTGTATCGTACCAATGCCCAATCGCGTGTACTTGAAGAAGTGCTGCTTCGGTATGGAATGCCCTACGTTCTGGTCGGGGGAACGAGATTCTATGAACGAAAGGAGATCAAAGATATATTAGCCTATTTAAAATTATTAATTAATCCGATCGAATCTGTATCTCTTGAGAGGATCAAAAAACTTGGAAAAACCAGATTTGCGAAATTTAAAACTCTTTATGATGAGATGAAGGATAGAATAGAGGAGTTTCCGACGGAAGAAATTATGGAAAAGATCTTTGAGAGCGTTGGTTTCTTAAAGATGTTTGACTCCGAAGATCCTGATGATTTCAGCCGTTTGGAAAATATTAAAGAGCTAAAATCGGTGGCTATTAGCTTCCCGAAGTTGAACAATTTCTTAGAACAAGTTGCTCTCGTTGAGTCTGAATATTCACAGCATGAAAAAGAAACAAAGAACAACAATAGACGATTGATCTTGATGACCCTTCATCAGGCCAAGGGGCTTGAATTTGACCATGTTTTCATCGTCGGCGTTGAGGAAGGATTACTGCCGCATTCGCGTTCAATTGATGACCAATTTCAGCTTGAAGAAGAGCGACGTTTATTTTATGTTGGAATAACGAGGGCAAAAAAAATACTCTACATTACCAATACGAGAAAGAGATTTATCTTCGGCTCCCAAGGTTATTCAACTCCTTCAAGATTTATCGCAGATGAGGAAACTTCTTACTTATAAAATTAGTTACCCCAACTATCTAAAGGATTGATTTTGTAGGTTATAAGCGGTTGACCTAATCAATAATAAATGACAAAATTAAAATAACATTTGACTTTATGATAAATTTATCATAAAATAATTATGAAGATAATTTATTACCCAATTGTTGAGAAAAAAATTGAAAACCTTGATCAGAAAGATAGATCCCGAGTAATAAAAGTAATTGATCTATTTGAGGAATATAACTTTCGACTATCAAAAGAATTTTTAAAGAAAATATCTAAAGAAATTTGGGAGTTAAGAGCTGGCAAATATCGAGTATTATTCGGACTTATTAAAGATTTCGGAATTGTTATTAATTTATTTCAGAAAAAAACCCAAAAGACACCGGTTAAAGAAATTAGGTTAGCAATTTCTCGTTTTAAACAATATGAAAAATAAAAAATGGACCACTCATGAAGAATTAAAAGCACGGCTAATGAAAGACGAGGAATTCGTAAAAGAATTTAATAAATTAGAGGCGGAATTTCAAATTGCCAGGCAGATGATTGATGCCCGAATTAAACAAAACATTACTCAGGAAGAGCTTGCCAAAAAAGTTAAGACTGGTCAAGCTGTTATCTCCCGTCTCGAAGGAGCTAACGCCAAGCCTTCAATTTCTTTGCTTGAACGGGTCGCCCGCGCCCTCAACATAAAATTTAATATCACCATTCAATAATGCTATAATTAACCTCAGTTTTAATTTTCCAGCATCATTGTTCTCATGGAAAACTTAAATCATATAGAATTGTCACAAAACATAAGCCCTTTATTATTTACCCGTCCTAACAGTCAATTATTATGTCAAACCAAAATGAAAATGTCATACCACTAAATTTGTAACTCATGCGTAACTAAACTGTCTCCAAGGATGATCCGCCGGTGGTCGCCAGTTTGATTTGTGTTCTGTTAAAACAATAGGTGACGGATTAACTTTTAATGGTTTTTCTGGCAACTCAAAGAAATTTAGATAACGGTCTTTGTATTTAATTTCGATTGTATTGTTAAGCCTTTCCTCAATTAATACTTTATCTGTTTTGTAGACGGTTAATGGTTGAATTTGCTTTAGTTGATACCATTTTGTTTTGTATTGAACAGTAAAGTCATTATTGATTCCTCGAGTGTAATGTTTTGAAAAGATTCCACTAAGTTTTGCTGTAGTTGAAATATCGAGTGTTCGATGGCAATTATTGTTTGATTTTGCTACAACGGCATATCGAGAGTTAAACCAGGGAACAAATTTATCTTTTAAAAAGATATTGGCATCTTCAATATTATTAATATTGGCCAGTCTCATTTCTTTAACCAATCGATCTTGGAGAGTTTTAAATAATCTTTCAATTCTTCCCTTAGCCTGTGGAGTGTTTGCAGATATTAAGGTAACTCCCAACTCGTTCATCGCTCGCTTAAACTGAGTCATCAGTTCTGTGTTATCAACTGCCATTGGGTGATTTATCTTGTAGGTAGAAAATTTATCAAGATATATTTCTCCAGGAATTCCATTTTTAATTATGTATTCCCACCAAAATGAAAATGATGCCTCTATAGATTCATTATGATCAAATTTAGCATGTGTTATCCGACCCGTGGCGTCATCAATTGAAGCAAGTAAACAAACTTCAGGAAGAAGAGGATTCCTTCCCTCAAACCAGTTGTGGTAACTACCATCAAACTGTTGGAGTTCCCCGTAAGAAGATCGTCTTTCCCTCCAACTAAAATATTTGCTACGTTTTTTCTTTTTTGATTTCCAAATATGATTTCTTATCATAATAGCTCTTATGGTTTCACTACTTAATGATATTCCGTGAAATTCATGTAATTTTTCAGACGACATTAATGGTCCAAAATCATGATATTTATCATTGATAATTTTCACAATATTGTTTTCTAAATTAATATCAACTTTTCTGACTCCGGTCTTTCCCCGAGAACCGTGAATCAACCCATCATGACCATTCTCTACAAAACTAGCCTTTAATCTTTTAACCTGGCGAATTGATAAGTTTAATCTTGTGGCGGCAGTTGTGCCGTTTATCAGACCATCTGTCAAACCTTCAATAACTGTTAATCGTAACCGTTCAATCGTTGTCATAATTCTCTCCTTCATATTGGGTAAAAGATAACTATTAAAGTTGAGCGTTAATAGTACCCTTTAACCTTGATGGGGGTATGACATTTTCATCTTGTTAACTATGACATTATCATTTTGGTGTAATACAATAAATAAAGCAAATATTAAAAAATTTCTCGATAACATTTCTTATCCAA